>NZ_AKZL01000016.1:0-65360 GCF_000282755.1 Shewanella sp. POL2 | reverse complement strand
CGGGTGGCCGCACGTTATCCTGAGCAATTAGCCAATATTCAAGCCGAATTAGCACAGTGGCGTCGGCAAGGTTTTGGCGAAGCGGATATTCGCTGGCTAGATAAAACCGAACTCGATAAACAAGTCTCCATGGCCTACGGCCAAGCGGCACTTTATACCCCCCATTGTGCGCGAATACACCCAGCGAAACTCGTCTGTGGTTTGGCTGATCTGGTGCAAAGTTTAGGGGTAAAGATCTACGAGCATACCCCAGTAAATCACATGGTGTATCTCGGTGATGCGCAAACCCAATTACAGACGCCACAAGGAAATGTTCGTGCGGCGATTGTGGTGCCCGCCGTTGAAGGCTATCTTCGCCAATTGGGTGAATTGGGTCGATTCACCTTGCCTGTTCAGAGTTTACTGATCGCCACTGAGCCGTTAACGGATGAAATGTGGCAGGACATTGGTTTAGCTAATCGCGCGACCTTTAGTGATGCTAGCCGCATCGTTACCTATGGTCAGCGAAGTCCTGATAACCGTTTGATATTTGGCGCCCGTGGCGGCTACGGATTTGGCGCTAAAGTGCGGACTGAATTTGGATTTAATCCGGAGTGCTTTAATACCCAATCTCCCGCTAGCCATCCTCAATCGGCTTTTAAAGGGGAATTTGGCTTTCGCTATCAGCTATTGTTGGCGTTATTTCCGCAATTGGCGGATGTGCAAATTACTCATGGTTGGGGTGGAACCTTAGCTTTAGCACGGCAGTTTGCGCCCCACGCTATTTACGATAAAAATGTAGGATTGGGGCTTATTGGAGGTTACGGCGGCGAAGGTGTTGGGGCTGCCAATCTTTTTGCCCGTACGCTGGTGGACTTGATCTTAGCGCGTGATACGCCGCTTACCACTATGCCTTGGGCGTTTAATGCCCCCGTTCAGCAAGTATTAACGCCTTGGGAACCTGAACCTTTGCCGTGGCTCGCTTATCATGGCATGAACAAGATTTTTGCATGGGAAGATAGGCTTTACAGCCGTCCAAAGAGTGCGGCTTGGCAAAAAGGTTTAGCCAAGCGGCTTGCGAATCGATTAGAAGGCTTAATGAGTTAATTTACTTATAAACCAGAGGGTTAATCAGTAAACCAGAGGGTTAATCAGTAAACCAGAGAGTTAATCAGGCCATTGCTGAGTCATTTTTATTCATACACGATAAGTACTTTGATGATCCGAATATGTTAACCGAACAGTTTTTCCTACAGGGCCGCGTTAAGCTTGAGACGATTCCCCACGAAATGCGTATGTCCCATTGGGTGTACGCGCCCAGATTAACCGATATGAAAAGCGGGCAAGTGTTGCTCGATCTTATCGGCCAATGCTGGGATTGTCAGTCTGCTATTGAGCGGGATAACGCGCTTTGCCTAACTCTCGATGGCTACCCCGATAGAGCCAACTGGCTTGAGTTGGCCTTTTTGCCCGATACGGGGCGAGTCCAGCTAAGGGCTGGCAATATCGACACTAAGGCGCTAATTGCACAAGAGTTTCTACCACAGGAGCTAACTGGCTACTTTGATACGATACGTGCGAATCTCCCCCCTTAAAGGAAGATATATGCCCCAAAACCCAGCCAACTGAGGACTAACAGGGCGATGGCAGCCCAAGCAATAGGAGTAAATTGAGTCTGTGGCAGCGAAAAATCTTCGCCATCATCCATCTCGCCAGCCGCGCTTGCTTGTTGGTTTTTTGCCCTTAACTGTTGCTTTCTCTGTTTATCCCGCTCGCGAGCTTTGGCTTTTTGCAGTTTTTTATATTCGGCAATGCCCTTTTCAATCCCCTGGGCAATCAGTTTAGTTTGTTCTTTGGTTTGTCCTGGTTTTTGAGTAGCCTTCGCCATGGCTAAGGCATCTTGCTGGGTTTCGGTTGAGATAGTGGTTTTCATCTGTTCACACTGTGACTTTAGGTGTCTATTGCAGCGATTATACCCACAACTGCGCCGCTAAAGGCGCTAGTGAAGTCAATTTTGCATCAAAAAATCAATGGATAACCGCCCTGTGGTGCAGGAATAAACTCAGGTTCGTAATCCCATACTTGGCGAATTATATCAATCGATAATGCGTCGTTAGGTGTACCTTCACTGACGATTTCACCCTGTTTGAGGACGATAACTCTGTCGCTGTAACGGGCAGCCTGATTTAGGTCGTGCAATACCACAATCACAGTGTAGGCGTGCTTGTGGGCGAGATTTTTTGCTAGCGCTAATACTTTGTGTTGCTGCGCCAGATCCAGTGCTGAGGTTGGCTCATCTAACAGTAAAATCGGCGGGAAGGGGGATTGGCTTAACTGCGTTAACACCCTCGCCAGTTGCACCCTTTGTTTTTCTCCCCCAGAAAGCGTGGGGTAACTGCGTCGGGCTAAATGCAATACACCCACTTCGGCAAGCCATTTTGTGACTAACTGCTGGCCTTCTTTTTGACTCAAGGTTAAGGGATAAAGCCCCATTGCCACCACTTCATCCACGGTAAAGGGGAAGGTTAAGCTGGCATGTTGAGGCAGAACGGCGAGGGATTTTGCCAGTTCAGCCCTTGGCCAATCCACCAGTTGGCAGTGGCCAAGCTTGATGCTGCCTTGCGCAGTGGGGATCTCTTGGCACAGTGCCTTTAACAGTGTAGATTTGCCTGCCCCATTAGGCCCTAAAAGTGCGGTGACACTGCCCGGTTGAAATTGCACGCGAATGTTGTTCAACACCGCCTTATCGCCGATAGCGTAGCTGAGCCTATCCACGGTTAATTGGGTACGTTCAAAATGTTGTTTAGCGACGGGCGCAGCCGATAAGCTCATAGCCATGAAGTTCTCGTTTAGATTAATTTGCTGCGTTGTTGCAGGAGTAAAAAGATAAAGAAAGGTGCACCGATAAGTGCTGTGACTAAGCCGACGGGTAATTCTGCGGGGGGTAAAAATGCCCGCGCACCTATGTCAGCTAAGGCTAAAAGCGCAGCGCCCAAGAGGGCGCTCATGGGTAAAAGTCGTTTATGATCTGGCCCCAAAATCATCCGCACTAAATGGGGAACCACTAGACCAATAAAACCGATAATCCCTGTTGCGGCCACACTCACGCCTACGCCTAATGCACAGAGTAGGATGAGTCTTAACTTAAGACGGTCGACATCAATCCCTAAATGTCTGGCTTCAGCTTCACCCAGTAGCAGGGCATTAAGTGCCATGGCATCACGCTGAAAACGCCAACTCAGCAGCACTAATACCAGTAAACACAGGCCGACATATTGCCATTGAGCTCCCGCAATACTGCCCATTTGCCAAAGGGTTAAGTCACGTAATGCCATATCATTAGCGAGATAAGTCAGTACGCCTATGCCCGCTCCTGCTAGCGCTGCAATTGCCACGCCGGAAAGCAGCAATAACACCACAGATGTGCCTAAACCGTTACTCGCCAGACGATAAACGATCAGGGTTGTGGCTAACCCACAGAGAAAGGCGCCAAGGGAAATCATAAAAGATCCCACGTCGGGAAATAACACGATACAGATGGCCGCACCTAATGCAGCTCCCGATGACACCCCGATAATACCTGGGTCTGCCAGTGGATTACGGAATAATCCCTGCATCACAGCGCCACATTGAGCAAGAATTGCGCCTACCGTAAGGGCTAACAAGGTCCTGGGTAGACGCACGTTACTTACCACCAGTTGCTCATGGGGTGCAAGATTGCCAATGCTTTGCTGGGTTGCCCAATTAAATACCGCACTGAGGGAGTCCATAAGACTAATGCTTACAGGACCTACACTCACCGAGAGTATACTGCTCAGGATGAGGAGCATCATCATTGTGGGCCAAAGCCAGCGATACTGTAACATGGTTATTTTCCCGCCGTTTTACCTTGAGTGAGTAGGGTATCTGCAAGCGTTTCGGCAGCACCAATGGCGCTAATACCTAAACCTCCCAGTAAAGCTTGCGGGGCAAGGGTTTGGATATGGCCATTTTGGCCTGCGGGAGTATGCGCTAGCAGCGGCATCTCCTTTAATAGAGCCTGGGTTGTTTGAGTGTTGGTTTGCGAGTCAGTTTTTTCGCTGCGGTTAGACAGTAAAATCACATCCGGTTGTAAGGCGAGAATGCCCTCTTGGGACAATGTCTTGTAACCTTCAAAGTCTGCAATATTCTTTGCGCCCGATAGCGCAATAATGGTATCGGCAGCGGTACCTTTGCCACCGACTCTGGCTCCTCGTCCTTCCTGTAATAACATAAAGAGGATTTTTGGCTGAGCATTATGTTGGCTGAGTTTTTGTTTTTGCTTATTTAATTTATCTAGCCTTTGATGCAACTCCTGCTTTAGCGGGGCCGCTTTGTCTGTTCGATTAAGCGATTGTGCCAGCGTATCGATATTGCTCATTAATTGTTGCTCATCGGCGCTTGAGGGTAATTGCACTACCTTGATATTGGCTTGTTTTAGTACGTTAAGGGTGGTTTCTGGGCCCATTACATCGGACCCTACAACTAGTGTAGGGCTGAGTGCCATAATGCCTTCAGCTGAAAGCATGCGGTGGTATCCCAGTTTGGCGACTGAGCTTAATTGTTCAGGCACATAGCTGGTGGCATCGACAGCCACTAACTCATCGGCCGCATCTAACGCCAGCACTAACTCGGTGACACCCGCACCTGCGCTCACCAACTTTATATCCTGAGTTGTACTCCAAGCATTAAATGAAAAGAGTGCTGTGACTGCGGGGAGTAGACACAACCATTTATTGAATGCATTGCTATCGGTCGGTTGACTGAGTTTATTAAATCTATAACGCACAGCTTGAAACAACATGGGTAAACTCCTGATCCATCTAAAAGCAAGGTCGAGGTGTTATCAACCTTGCAGGGTAAACGGGTTAAAACACGATTGAGTTAAGGTTTAGGGTTAATGTTCCATCAAAATTTGGGTTTGATTAATGGCGTTGCCCTGCAAAAGTGCCAGTAGCTGCATTAGCGGTTCAACTGGCGCGGCTTTATCGGCAGCAATAATGACGGTGGCCTGTGGTTGAGCCGTTAACTGCGCTTCAAAGGCTGTACTAAATGCGGTTAAATCAGCAAATTTTTCGCCATTAATCGCCCAGTAGGGTGAAGTCGCCATAATATTGATGGCTATCGATTGCTTATGCTCGAGTGCAGTAATGGCGTTGCTTGGGCTTTGAGGTACATCAACGGGTAAGCTCAGCAAACGGCTATTTGCGGTGAGTAACAGAAACACTAAAACAATAAAAATAATATCAATCAATGCCGTAAGATCGACGCTGGGCAGTGGCTCTAAGGTACTGATCCCTGCTTGGGGTAACGACGTGTGGTGAGTGCTTATCATGGCTGAGACTCAATAGATGCGGCGTGTGGAGTATTAGGTGTTTGATTAGCCTGATTTCCTAGAGCGAATGCCTGATATAAGTCCTGCTCAAGTGGTAGCTTGTCTACACCGGATAACCATAAGTTAATTTGATTCAGCACATGGCTCGCTTTTAAGCATTGGCTATGCGCCCAGATCCCGAATAAATGGGCGGCGGTAATGGTCGGCACCGCAATGATAAGACCTGCAGCGGTAGTATTCATCGCCAGACCAAGCCCCGCACTGAGTTGCGCAGGAGTGACTGGCCCTTGGGACTGGCCAAGTTGGGCAAACATGTCAATTAATCCAAGTACCGTACCGAGTAACCCCAGTAGCGGACTAATAATCCCTATCACTTGCAAAATCTTAAGGCCCGCTTGCAGCTCCCTTTGTTGTTTATTCAGCCATAGACTGAGTAATTCTTCCCTGAGTGGTTTGGGTTGATGTGCTTGCGCTAACAGCAGTGTTGCGCCACGGGCCAGTAAATCCTGCTGATGGCTGGTTTTAGAGAGTAAAGCTTGAATGTTTTCGCTTGTCGGTTGGGCATCAGAGTGGCGTAGCTCTTTAACCCAAGCTTGTTTTTTTGGGGAGATTGACGCTACGGATTGTTGTAAAAACAGTGCGCTACGCTCAAGGCAAATCATCAAGGCAAGGAATGCACATATCAGCAAAGGCCAGGTGAGTGAACCGAGCTGGCCATGTAGGGTAGAAAAGTCAGTCATAAGCGGTGAGTCTCTATAGTTAGATCTGTTATCAAACATTCAGCCAAATTCGTTGCAATAGGATTAGCGTGGTTAAGCATTGCATCGCCACAGGATCAATTTAAGGCGAAGCGAATCGGTACCCTCACCTTGTAATGGCTCGCCAGTTTTGGGCTTGGCGCCTCAAACTGCCAAGTCTCTACCGCCTCTAGTGCCGCTTGGTCCAGCAGGCTTACACCAGAGCTTTTGACTAACGTGAGGGCGAGTTGTTGTCCAAATTCGTTAAACATCACTTCAATTGTTGCGGTTCCTTCCAAGCCTTTTTTTCGCGCCATGCGCGGATATGTTGGTTGGGGAGGTTGACTGGCAAAAGTGGGGGTTGCCAGCTCGATAACCTCGGGAGTGGCTTTGGTGTTCTTGCTGGCACTTGTGGGCGTCACATCGCTGTTGTTAATAGCTGCATTATCTTGAGTCTTGATTTCTGCCATTTGCGATATCTCTCGCTCAGAAGATTTTGCTATTTCTTCTGTTTCTTGTTGATGCAGTGTATTTGCAGTCATTAGCTGCATAGCCGTTGTCGCATCTACCTTAGAGGATGTGTTCGGCGTTGGCTTGTTTTGTACAGCGGATTTAACAGTTTGCGGCTTAGCTGTGGTCGGTACGTGGGCTTGCTTTGCCATTTCAGTTGTCGCCGTATCAGTTCGTTTTGGCGCCGATTGGGGCTTACTGGCATTAGACAAACGGGCATTAGCTACCTTGGCATTAGACGAGCTTGCATTACGCCCATTTTGAGAGATCGTATCCACGGGATCTGCATTCGCTGGCGTACTTTTTAGCTCAGATATGACCGCTGATTTTTCCACTGAATGATGTGCTGCAAAGCTTAAGGTAACCGCTTTGTTTACCTCATTGAATGCGTGCATTTGAGCAGATTCGTTAAGATCCTTCGGTAATGAAATCGAAGGCTGCGATGCAATCACACCCGTTTGAATCGCAACAGTTAATGCGCCAAAAGCTAAATATCGTTTTGGTGTCACGGCAAACCTTCCCATTCCAAAAGTATTCACTCATCAATCATTGCTAATTAAGATACATAAATATAAATAAGATCGCAAATGATAATGATTTTCATTTGATCAATTTTATATTCTCAGTTAGAGTGCCTGCAATTGCTAAAGTGAATGCTCAAAAAACTAGCAAAACGCCAAGGTAGGCGAATGACTTTTACGGGTCTTTTTAGATACTAATTGATTAATAAAATTAATAATTTGAGGAAGATAATATGAACAAAAAGCCGTTAGTGATCGCCGTTGCGATGGCACTAAGTAGTACGGCGCTAAGTTTTGCGTTAGCGGCTGAAGAAGGCGTCAAACCCACTGCGGTGCAGAAGAGTGCTGAACAGGGGGTGGTTGAAACTGAGTTTGATGAAGTGTTAGTGAGTGCGACGCGCTTGAGTGAGAAAGTGTCTGAAACCAGTCGAAGTGTGGCTGTTGTCGCAGAAGAGCAGCTTAACGTTTCACAGGCTTCATCGGTTGCCGAAGTATTAAAAAACGAAGCGAATATTAACTTAACAAATGGCCCAAGAGCGACCTCTCAGGGCGTCGAGATTCGTGGTTTAAGCGGTGATCGTGTTTTACAAACGATCGATGGTGCAAGGCAAAATACCAGTTCGGGCCATCGCGGTTCCTATTTTATGGACCCTGAACTACTTAAATCTATCGAGGTGATCCGAGGCCCTGCCAGTAGTTTGTGGGGCAGTGGTGCCCTCGGCGGTGTTGTTGCACAAAATACTAAGTCTGCTCAGGATTTTTTAGCGCCAAATGAAACCTTTGGTGGTTATGTCAAGCAAGGCTATGACACCAATGGCGACCGCACTAAAACCAGCGGTGCAGTCTATGGCCAGCAAGCGACAGTCGATTGGTTGCTCAATGGTAGTTATTTTGATTCCAATAATATTAATACCGGCAATGATGAAACCTTAGTCAACAGCGCTTCTTCAGGAAGTAGTGGATTGGCTAAATTCGGCTGGCAGGCTGATGAAGCCTCGCGCTTAGCGTTATCGGCAAGAGTTAACAAGATTAATGAATTGGTGCCAAGTAACCCTTCTGCTGCGGTGAGTAGTTCGGTGCCTTTAGTGCGCCGCAAAACGGACGATCAAAATATCACCCTCAATTACAGCTTAGCGCCAGCCAATAATCCTTATTTGGATACTCATGTGCAGGTTTATTGGAATAGCACAGATTACGACGAAGACCGTGTCACTAAAGGCCAATTAGATAGTACTGAATACCGCACCGTTGGCATTAATTTGAACAATAGTTCTCAACTCGGTAACACTAAGTTGACCTACGGTGTTGATGGCTATCGCGATACCCTTAAAACCGTTAGAGACGATAAGGGACAGGTTGGGCAGCGTCCTGAGGATATTGATGGCGAAACAACGGTATGGGGAGCTTTTACTCGGGCGGATGTGCAACTGACACAAACGGTAAACCTCGATGCTGCTTTGCGTTATGACAGTTTTAAAAACCAGAGTCATAACCTTAATGCATCTGCTGATGATACTGAGCTATCTCCTTCACTTGGATTAAGTTGGCAAACGCAGCCATGGCTGACCTTAAGTGCGCGCTATGATCAGGCCTTCCGAGCGCCGACGGTGGAGGAAATGTTCTCTAGCGGTACCCATTACTGCATTCCGCCAATACCGGGTTTTTTACCCCAAGGGTTATGTAACACCTTTGCGACAAATCCTAGCCTAAAGTCAGAAGTGGCCCGTAATAAAGAGCTTAAAGCTGACCTTCGCTTCAATGACTTAGCTGGTGATGATGAGTTAGCCATTACCTTAAACATCTTCCGTAATGATGTGGACGATTTTATTGTTCAGCAAGTCTCTAATCCATATCGGGGGATACCAGGACTTGAGCAAACAACCTCGTGGAACAACGTGGAAGACGCTCAATTAACGGGCTTTGAGCTCAGTGGTCGTTATCGTATTGGACAAACGCGTTTAGCGATGAATTATGGTCAAACCCGCGGAGAAGACCGTAACACTGGCGATTATATCGAAGGGATGCCAGCCAATAAGTTTAATGTCGACTTGTCCCAAGGGATTATGGAAGGCGATATGAAGCTAGGCACGCGAGTGACCTATGTTGCCAGCCAAGCGAATACACCCAAAGGTTACAGTGTTGCAAAATATGATGAATACACCCTTTGGGATGTGTATCTAGCATGGGAGCCCGCGATGGGCGTAATGTCGGGCCTGAGAGTTGATTTTGCCATTGAAAACATTGGTGATGAGAAGTATCTGCAGGCATGGCAAACCTTGTATCAGCCCGGCCGTAATATGAAGCTGTCTGCACGCTACATGTTCTAAACCTTGGGATAGAGGATCTAGGAAATGACCCAAACAGTCGACATTGAAAACACGGATAACGTGCTGAGTCGCCGAGATTCAAATGCTGAAACCCAGCAAATGTTGCGGCAACGATTTGAAACTCAACCAGATTTAATGCCTGTACAGTTGGCGAGTGAAATAGGGATTGCCGAGCTTGAGGTGGTTACCGCCTTACCTCAAGCGCAGCGAGTGTTTTTACCTTTGGCCCATATGGACGAGTTACTACAAAGCTTACCCGAGTGGGGTTCGTTAACTACCATAGTGATGCTTTCGGGCAGTGTATTTGAATTTAAAGGCGATTTTCCCCAAGGAAAATTTGCCCATGGCTACTACAACCTCTACAGCAAAGGGGATGGCTTACATGGCCATCTTAAATTGGATGGCATGCGGGCGATAGCCTTGATCAGCAGACCTTTTAGGGGCAGCGAGAGCCATTCCATTAACTTTTTTGGACCTCAGGGTGAAGTGGTATTTAAAGTTTATTTAGGACGTGACAAGCAAAGAGTGCTTTTTCCTGAGCAAGTGCGCCGTTTTAAAGCGCTGGCCGCTACCTTTGCTGATTAACATTGATGAACGTAATTTATTGAGGAAACCAATATGAAGCCTGACATTTCCGAGCAAGAACAGCGTTTAAGGGACAAACTGTTACCTGAAATAGAGGTCTTTAAACAGCAACGTAAAACCTTACAACTCGCCACCGTCGATACCGATGGTCAACCTAATGCCAGTTACGCGCCATTTGCCTTAGCAGACGATGGTTTTTATATCTTGGTGAGTGACTTAGCGCGCCACGGCCATAATCTTAAACAGTCTACTAAAGTGTCTGTGATGCTGGTGGAGGATGAAGTCGAAGCCAAATCTGTATTCGCCCGCAAACGATTAACCTTTGATGCCATGGCTCAAGCGGTTGCACGTGATACGCCCTCGTTTAGCAAAGGAGTCAGCCTGTTATCTAAACGTTTTGGCGACATGTCGGATAATTTGGCAGCGCTGACGGACTTTAACCTGTACAAGTTAGCGCCCCATCAAGGATTGTATGTCAAAGGCTTTGGCCAAGCCTTTACTCTTACAGGCAGTGAATTACTCGATGTGAACTGGAAGCGTGATGGTCACCATGGCACCCCAAAAACGCCTGAAGATATGCAGGTAGCTTAGATATCTGTGTTTTACACTTCTGTACTTTGATCTTGCCCTACTCAAGGCGCAATCATAAACCCGCTATCAATGCGGGTTTATTTTTGGCTTTTATATTCTTAGCCTTGAATTTTTGCTTTGCTAGCATCACTTTGGTTATCGTGTGCGCTTTCTTGTGTGCTCAGTTCATTGTCATTTGTGCTAAGTTGAATGACAAATAAAGCCGAAGGATAACAAGAGTGAACAAACCGCTCATAGAGCCCACCGATTCGAGCATTCCACCTCTTCGACCATTATTGGAGTCCATTGTGTCTCAACAATCTTCACACACCTCGGTTCGCCAACGGGCGGTATTGCCCTGGCTTTGGCAATTTCTTAAGCCCTATCGCCTGCGGGTGGTAGCGGCGATTGTATTTCTGTTGATTGGTTCCTTGGCCTGGCTATCCCTCGGGCAGGGCGTGCGGTTGATGGTGGACGAAGGCTTTATTAAGGATAACGCCCAGCGTCTCAATGAAATTATTCTGTTGGTGCTGCTGATCACCGCCGTGAGTGGCACCGCGGTGTTTTGCCGTTTTTATCAGATGACTTGGCTCGGCGAGCGGGTCAGTGCCGATATAAGGCTTGCGGTTTATAATCAATTACTTAAATTATCTCCGGCATTTTATGCCAAGGTGCGCACTGGTGAGGTGATTTCGCGTTTTACCGCCGATTCAACCTTACTGCAAACCGTTGTCGGCTCGAGTCTTTCTATCGCACTGCGCTCCGGCGTGACGGTTATTGGTGGGCTGGCGATGATGGGGATCACCAGCGTGAAGATGACACTACTGGTGTTACTGGCCGTGCCTTTGGTGTTGGGGCCTGTCGGTTTCTTTGGCAGAAAGGTGCGCACCTTAGCGCGCGAGAGCCAAGATAGGGTGGCGGATCTCGGTGCCTATGTGGATGAAACCTTGCATGAGATCCACACAGTGCAGGCCTATGGCCATGAGGATAAGGACCGCATTTTATTTAACGGCCGTGTCGAAGATGTGATGACCGCCGCCAGCGGCCGCATTCGTTACCGCGCGCTGCTGATTTCTTCAGTGATGTTCCTCAGTATTGCTGCCATTGCGCTAGTGACTTGGGTCGGCGCCCACGATGTGATGTCAGGTAAGATGACGGGCGGCGAGCTCTCAGCCTTTATGTTTTATGCGGTCATGGTGGCAGGCGCGGTTGCGACCATTAGTGAAGTGGTCGGGGAAATCCAACGCGCCTCGGGCGCCGCAGAACGCTTAATCGAATTAGCCGAAACTGAGGTCGATATTCCGGCGCCACTGGTGCCTAAAACTCTGCCAGATAAAGTACGCGGCGAGTTGCAACTGCAACAACTTAACTTCCATTATCCCGAGCAAACTCAGTTAGTGCTCAGCGACTTAGACCTTGTAATAAATGCTGGCGAGCGGGTGGCTTTGGTCGGCCCGAGTGGTGCCGGCAAGAGCACGCTATTTCAGTTATTACAGCGGTTTTATGTGCCTTCATCGGGCAGTATCTTATTGGATGGGATTGATATTGCTGCGCTTTCACCACAGGATTTGCGGGCGCAGTTTGCGCTGGTGCCGCAGGACTCAGTGATTTTTGCCACCAGTGTGCTGGAAAATGTGCGCTATGGCCGCGTTGATGCCAGCGAGCAGGAAGTGATTGATGCCTGTATTGCGGCCCGTGCCCATGAGTTTATCAGTGAATTTAATGAAGGTTATCAAACCTATTTGGGTGAGCGTGGTGTGCGTTTATCCGGCGGGCAAAAACAACGGATTGCTATTGCGAGGGCCATTTTAGCCGACAGACCCATCCTATTACTCGATGAGGCCACCAGTGCACTCGATGCCTTGAGTGAGCAAAAAGTGAAGCAGGCGCTTGATGAGTTAATGGCGGGTAAAACTACGCTGATCATCGCCCATAGGCTTGCAACCGTAATTAATGCCGATCGAATTATTGTGTTTGATAAGGGGCGAATTGTTGCCAGTGGTAAGCATCAAACTCTAATGCAAACCAATGATCTATATCGCGAGTTTGCCAGTTTGCAGCTGCTAACGGATGAGGTTAACCCATTGAGCGAGTAAGACTTGGATTTAAAAAAGGCTCAAATAAAACCCCAGAGTGCTACCTGGGGTTTTATTTTGGATTTAAGACTGCTCAAATTAACTGATTTTTAGCCAAGTTTAAGGCTGATTTTTAAGCTCTCTGCGCAGAATTTTACCCACAGTACTCTTAGGTAGCTGCGGCATAAATTCAATTAACTTAGGCAGTTTGTAGGCAGTGAGTTGCTCGCGGCAGAAGTTGATGATGGTGGTTTTCATCAGTTCAGGGTCTTGGCTGTCATCTTTAAGCACAACAAAGGCTTTAACTGCTTCTCCAGAGTGTTCATCCTTTACACCAACTACGGCACATTCGATGATATTTGGGTGGCTAGCAAGCACGTTTTCGACTTCATTAGGATAGACGTTAAAGCCGGAGACAATAATCATATCCTTTTTACGATCAACGATTTGATGGAAGCCTTCCTCGTTCAGAATCGCAATATCCCCCGTTTTAAAGAAACCATCAGCCGTCATCACATTGGCCGTTTCTTGGGGATTATTCCAATAACCTAGCATCACCTGTGGGCCACGGGCGGCGAGCTCACCGGCTTCCCCTTGCGCGACTTCATTACCGTTTTCGTCTAACAGTTTGACTTCAGTGCCGAGAACGGGCTTACCGATAGTACCAATCTTTTGATATTCCGGGGCATTGAGCGAGATCACTGGCGAGGTCTCGGATAAGCCATAACCTTCGCTAATGGTATTACCCGTGGTTTGTTGCCACAGATTGGCAGCCGCAGCGGTCAGCGCTGTGCCACCTGAAATAGTGATTTTTAAATGGCTAAAATCTAGCGCCTTAAATTCGGGTTGATGGCACAGGGCGACAAATAAGGTGTTAAGCCCTGCAAAACCGGTAAAGGGGTATTTCGCCAGCGTCTTGATTAAGCCATTAATATCACGGGGATTTGGGATTAATACCGAGCAACCACCACATTCAAAATACAGCACCAAGTTCACCATAAAGGCGTAGATATGGTAAATCGGCAGTGGCGCGACAAAGGTATCTTCCCCTTCGGTGATAACACTGCCGATGCGGGATTTTACCTGCGCCGCATTGGCGAGCATATTGCCGTGGGTCAGCATGGCACCCTTGGAGAGGCCCGTAGTGCCACCGGTATATTGCAGCGCCGCTAAATCGCCTAAGGCGGGCACAAAGCGCGTAAACGGTAGCTCTGCACCTTGTTTTAATACGTGACAGAATTCGACATTTTTAAGCCCCGTTTTGGGCTGAACTTGCGGATCGATAAGATCTAACGGGTGGGTCGAAATCACCAATTCAATTGGTGTGGTTGCAACCACTTTGGCGAGGGTTGGCAACAGATCTGACAATACCACTAAGGCCTTAGCGCCTGAGTCATTAAACTGATGGATAAGCTCACGTTCAGTATAAAGCGGGTTAGTGTTGACGAGAATCAGGCCTGCTCGTAGTGCACCATAGGCGGCGATGACGAATTGGGTAATATTGGGTAATTGAATCGCGATCCGATCGCCAGGTTTTAGGTTAGTGTTATTCTGCAAATAGGCGGCAAAATAGCGTGAATCGCGTTCTATCTCATTGAAGCAACTGCTTTTACCTAAGCAAGCATATGCGGTTTTATCGCCAAAGCGTTGGCTAGTACGTTCGATTAAGTCTATGAGTGAAGAGTATTTGCCAAGTTCGAGTTGTGACTCTTGATCGTATGCCATGCCTAACTACCTCAAATCGGTTTAGTCGTTATTATTATTTTAAAATCAAACGAGTGTTTAGATTAGAAGGATTCAACCTATAAGGTCAATCTTTATCGCCAAATAATTCTATCCAAAGATTGCTACTATCTTTATGTTAAAAATAGTGTTTTTACTCTATATGGGCGGAGTAGAGTTAAGTCTTTATTAACTTGGGTATATTAGGGTGTGTTGATGTTTTAGGGGCATTTTTATAGCAATTGGTAGCTGAATTGGGGGAAAGAAAAGGGCGCGCAATAGGATGTGGCCATTTTAAAAACCAATAAGACGCTCAATCGATGGCGTCTTATTGGTTGTCTACAGCTAAATGGGAGCGTTGAGGCTATGAATTAAGGGCTAAAGAAGCCGGTTTCTTGGCTGACGCTTTGTTTGGGTTCGCTGACATCGGTTACCGAGAATTCGATAAGTTTGCGTCCCGCAGGGATAGCATTCTTATCGGCTAATACTGTCACGGGGTAATCTGCTTGTTCACCCGCCGCGAGGGTGATTACCGGGTCGGCAATTAAGCTGAATGGCATTTCGCTGTTGACCGCGAGTTGGTATTGCTTGGTTTGTTGAGTCTTGTTACGGATCTTCAGCTGGTAGGTATTTTCAACTTTATTATCGGTGGTTTCGCGGTACAGACTCTGTCTGTCGCGAATGACGTTAAGCTGAATCTCACTGCGACTGGAGAGATCTAAACCTATCACAACCAACATAATAACAACGGCAGCGCCGTAACCTAAAAAGCGTGGCGAGCGCAAATTGGAATGGGCGACACCTTTTAATTCATTCTCGCTAACATAGCTAATAAGGTTTTGTTTGTAGTCGAATTTTTGCATGGTTTCATTGCAGGCATCGACACAGGCGCCGCAGTTAATGCACTCGTATTGGAGGCCTTGGCGAATATCAATCCCCGTCGGGCAGACCTCAACACATAAATTACAGTCAACACAATCACCGAGTTCGGTTTGTTGCTTGCGTTTACGGGGGCCGCGGGCTTCGCCGCGTGCGGCATCATAGGTCACGGTTTTGGTGTTGGCATCGAACATCACGGCCTGAAAACGCGCATAGGGACAGCAGTGTAAGCACATTTGTTCGCGCATCCAGCCAGCGTTTAAGTAAGTGCAAATCGCGAAAAACCATACCCAGCAGGTTGTCCAAAAGCCGGCGTTGCCAGTAAAAATATCCAAGTAGAGTTCACGGGCTGGGATGAAGTAACTGATAAATCCACAGCCAGTAATCAAGGCGGCTAATCCCCACAGGCTGTGTTTGAGCGTTCTTTTACTGAGTTTACTCGCAGACCATGGCGCCTTATCGAGCAACTTGCGTTTATTGCTGTTACCCTCAATTTGGCTTTCGAGCCAGACAAACATAAAGGTCCACGCGGTTTGTGGGCAAAGATAGCCGCACCAGACCCGTCCCCAAAACACGGTTATAAAAAAGAGGCCAAAAGCCGCGGCAATAAACACCCAAGCGAGTAAGGTGAAATCCTGTGGCCAGAGCGTGAGGCCAAAAAAGAAGAATTGTTGCTGACTCACATCCAGCAGTATCGCTTGCCGACCATCAAATGAAATAAACGGCAGTGCAAAAAACAGCAGTACTAACAGGCTATTCATTGTGGTTCTGAGACGCTGAAAATAGCCTTTCTGCTCTCGGAAATGAATCTGGCCACTGCTTTTGTGTGCAGGCTTATCTTCCGCCTGGATATTTTTTACCGGGATAAATTGCTCGGCAGAGGGATGTTTGGCGTTCTCTCTGTGTTGGGTGTCACTCTTGGGCATATGCTGTCCTAACGGCTTAAATAAGATTCGGCTCCCTATAGCAAGCGTTAGGCCAAAATAATTTGCATTTAACTATTTGATATTTATTGATTTAAATTAGATTGGTTTTTATGTGTGTCGCGATATATCGTCAATTGGCGATATATCGCGTTTTTGAGACTATTCATCATTAGTGATTTGACGTGTAATCCCGAGCTTCTTCATTCGCGATCTGAGGGTACTTGGCGGGACGCCGAGTACACTGGCTGCGCCGTTTGCGCCCGAAATACGCCAGTTCAGCAGTTTTAATGTTTGCTCAATATGCTGTGCTTCTGCCTCGGCCAAGGTTTGTAATGGTTAAGCCGCGGTTTGAGTCTGTAGGTGATTCGTGGGCATGGCATGAATATGTAAAATATCCGTTTGAGATAATATAGCCTCTCGCTCAAGGATATTCTGCAATTCGCGCACATTGCCAGGCCAGCTGTAGGCCATTAATTTTTGTAGGCCTTTTTGACTTACCCCTCGGATTTTTTTGCCCAGCTTACGGTTAAGGGAATGCAGTATATGGCTGACAAGCTCGGGCATATCCTCCAGTCTCGCCCTCAGCGGTGGCACTTGAATTGGGAAGACATTCAAGCGGTAATAGAGATCCATTCGAAATAAGCCCTGTTCAACGCGTTTGAGTAAATCATGATGACTGGCGGCGACTAAGCGAATATTCACCTTGACGGTTTCGCTGCCGCCGAGTCGCTCAAAGGATTGCTCTTGGATCACTCGCAGTAACTTAGATTGCGCCTCCAAACTTAATTCGGCCACCTCATCGAGAAACAGGGTGCCTTGATGGGCAAGTTCGAAGCGGCCCTTGCGCTGTTGAGTCGCACCCGTAAAGGCGCCTTTCTCATGGCCAAACAGCTCACTCTCTAACAGTGAGGCTGAAAATGCCGCGCAGTTAACGCTGATCATGGGCTTATCTTTGCGGCGACTCAGTTGATGTAAGTTGCGGGCAACCAGCTCTTTGCCTGTGCCATTCTCGCCACAAATCAATACGGTACTGTCGGTATTGGCCACCATATGCAGTTGCTGGATCATATGGCGGATCACTGCGCTACTGCCCGAAATATCCACATCGCCAGTCTTATCGGCTAACTCGGCTTGGAGATAATGATTCTCGCTGGCCAGTTGCTCCGACAGAGCTTGAACCTGTGCTAAAGCCTGGCGTAGCGACTGCTCGGTTTGTTTTTGAATACTGATGTCACGAAATATCGCGACTACACCGATAAGTTTGTTGTCCCGATAGACGGGCGTAGAGCTGTAATACACGGGAAAGCTGCTGCCATCCTTACGCCAAAACACATCGTGGGTAATTTCCCTTGCAATCCCATCCTTTAAGGTGTTGTAGATGGGGCAATCTTCCTGGGGATAATGACTGCCATCCGCATGGCTATGATGATGGCAATTATGGATATTTTTGCCGAGTAACTCTTCATTCTTCCAGCCCGTCATGCGCTCGGCGGCGGGATTGATAAAGACAGCATTGCCATTTAAATCAAACCCATAAATGCCTTCACCCACGGCATTGAGCAGTAACTGATTCTCTGGCAGAAAATGTTTATCCAAGGGCATTACGGCGGGCTGTGTTGATGTCATTCCGTTGATTCCTTAATACGAATGAGTGCCCAGAGTATAACCCCTTGAGTCGTGTCGCGATATATCGCGAGTTGCTTTGTCATGTTTGAATAGAATGGTTTTGAGGCTAGCTTAGAGGTCTGACCATTAACTTGTTGATAATAAAAAGCTTATATTTTAATCAATAGAAAGTTTTATTTAGTGCTGGCTTAAATTGCTAAATTGTTATAAAAATGTTTCATAAATATTATTAGCAAGGTTGAAATAGACCAGTACGCTTACCCTTATATGGGAATACGCATTACTTCGCTAAGATATTTAAGTAACTCGCTAGTTATAAAACTATTTTTATAGTGTTTTGGGGTTAGACGGCTGTTGAGAGTACGGAGTGATTTTCTGCCCACCTTTCCGGAAAATTGCTTTCTACTGATTTGAAGTGTGCAAAAAGGCTGCGATGCAGCCTTTTTTATTGCGCTCTCAATACTCCATTTTTGAAGATTAAGCCAAATAAGCAAAATAGATTACAAGGCTTTAGCCTGAGCTAAGCCATTAAGCACGGCATCGATGGTGAGTTTTGACGGTAGTACTATGCCGTTAGGCGCCCTTGGACCATAGACCTTATTGTAAGGTGTACCCGGTACTCCTTCATGTTGCATGTAGTTCGCGATGGTGGAATCGGCTTCGCTCCAATTTCCCTGCATCAAAATAATCTTGTCGGCCATCAGTGCATTCACCACTTGCTCCCTATGGGTGACTTCAGCCTTATTGGTTTGGCAAATGCTGCACCAGTCTGAGGTGATATCCACAAACACTGTGTAGCCTTGGGCGACCAGTGGGGCGATTTTTTCGGGGGCCAGCGTGCGCCACTGTAGCTTTTGATAGGCTTGATAATCTTCGCCTTTATGCACAAAACCGATAATCCCGCCTAGGCCAACGGCGAAAAATCCCAACACAAAAATCACCGCCAGTGGAATGCGCTTACCTTTGCTACGTTGCCAGATTAACAGACCAATCGCGCCCACAAGTAATGCGAGAATGACCAGACTGATGAGAGTGATAGTGCCCATAGATGCCTACATAAGTTTCCGATAATCCATTCTATCTTAGCGGCTAACAGCTTAAATCTGCGTGAATTTATGTTTTAAAAGCCGATTAAACCTTTGACGCATTCAGTTGCAATTGTGCTTTTGCGCCGAGTGCGCAGTCTTTGTAAGCTGGTGCACTAATAAAAAGACCACAAAATAATGACTACAGAAGGGAAGGATAATTGATGCGAGTGCTAAATAAAAAGTCAACGCCCGCAGGGCTAACATGGGCAAGTATGTTGCTGCCCTTGTTATTTACTGTGTCCATGGTCGGCCATGCCGAGCCTGCTCAAAAAGGCGAAGCCAAAGTGGATAAGTTAGTGCCAGAGGTGGTGACCACTAAGCATAAAATGACGATTCAAAATCAGAAGATCAGTTATCAAGCCATTAGTGGGGAGACCATTTTAGAGGATGATAAGGGTGAGCCTCAGGCCAGTATTTTTTCTATTACTTATTTAAGGGATGATGTGCAGGACAGCAGTAAACGTCCGGTCTCGTTTATTTTTAACGGTGGCCCAGGTTCAGCCTCGCTGTGGCTGCACATGGGACTCTTTGGGCCCAAACGTGTGATTGTGCCTGCTGATGCCAAAGATGATGGTGCGGCACCTTATCGGATTGAATCCAACGATTACTCATTACTCGATGAATCTGACTTAGTGTTTATCGATCCTGTGGGTACCGGTTTTAGCCGCGCCCTGGGTGAGAAGAAAGGCACCGATTTTTGGGGCGTAAAAGAAGATGCCCAATCCATTGCCGAGTTTATGCGCCGTTGGTTGATTGAACATAAGCGTTGGAATTCGCCCAAATACCTTGCCGGTGAAAGCTATGGTACGACGCGAGCCGCGGCATTAGTGGATGAACTTCAAGGCGGCTGGACCGATATCTCTGTCAATGGCGTGATGCTGATTTCATCGATTCTCGACTTTAGCCACGCTCGCTATCAACCGGGCAACAACCAACCCTACATTGGTTTTTTACCGACCATGGCGGCGACTGCGTTTTATCATAACAAAGTCAGTGATGCCGATAAGGCCTTGGGGCTCGAAGCATTTGTCGAACAGGCGCGTCAATTTGCTATAAAGGATTACGCCTTAGCCCTATTGCAGGGTAGCCGTTTAGCGCAAAGCGATTATCAAGCTGTACGCAAACAGTTGGCGCGATTTACGGGCTTGAGTGAGTCCTACCTCGACAGAGTAAATTTACGGGTGAGTGCGAGTCGCTATACCAAGGAATTGCTCAGGGATCAGGATTTGACCATCGGGCGGTTAGACAGTCGCTATACTGGCAAAGATTACGACAGTGGCGATGACTCGACTGATAACGACCCGTCAGGATATGGTATTGATGGTGCTTATACAGCGGCTATCCATCAATATCTGTATGAGGATTTAGGGGTTAAATTATCACGCCCCTTCAACGTACTTTCCACCGATGTTAACCGTGGCTGGAACTGGAATATTAGCGGTAAACAAATGCATTATGTGAATGTGGCACCCTATTTAGGGCAGGCGCAGCGCGAGAATAAAGACTTGCGTATTTTTGTCGGTAACGGATATTTTGATTTCGCAACGCCCTTCTTTGCGACTGAAAATACCTTTGCCGATAACGGCATTGATAATAGCCGCGTCACTATGCATTACTACAAGGCGGGTCATATGATGTATGTAGAGCCCGTGTCGCTTGCGCAACTGGTGCAAGATATTCGCGCTTTTTATCATCCCAACGGGGTGAAATGAGAGTGACCGTATCGCTAGGCCAGTGTTAAACTGCCACTCCTGTGAAGGCCCTTTTGAGGGCCTTTTTATGCTTTAAAGGGGTGAAAATGAGCTTTAGTACTTGGTTGGGACTATTGGCGATTTGTTGTTTGGGCGCTATGTCCCCTGGGCCGAGTTTGGCGATGGTCGTGCGTCATACCTTAGGCGGTGGTCGCGGGAAAGGGATTGTGTGTGCTTGGGCGCACTCGATTGGCATAGGGGTCTATGCGCTAGTCACGCTACTTGGTCTTGCGGTAATGCTGAAAAATGCGCCTTTGGTTTTTAATGGGATAGCGATTTTAGGCGCGCTCTATCTGGCATGGATGGGGCTCCAAGCATTACGCTCAAACGGTGGCATGCAGGCAAAACTTACGGCGGGGGAGGCGACGGATACGCTCACGGCGGCGCGCGATGGTATCGCGATTTCCCTGTTCAATCCTAAGATTATGCTGTTCTTTTTAGCGCTGTTTAGCCAGTTTGTGATGGTTGCAGATAGTTTTACAGGTCAAGCACTTATCGTACTAACACCACTGGTAGTTGATGGGCTATGGTACACCTTAATTGCGTTAGTGTTATCCCATTCGAGTATATTGCCTAAGTTGCGGGAAAAAGCGGGCTTGATTGATAAACTTTCTGGTGTGGTATTGATTCTGCTGGCAATACGGGTGCTGTATAGCCTCTATGTGTAGTTGTTCACTATTTTTTGAGCATATAACTCGGATTGCCCGCCAAATAGCTAGTACCGCTAAAATTAGGTTTAACGCATCTGACGGCGCCATCTAACATTGCTAATTCTTGAAATTCTGAAGTAAGAAATAGCTTTATGTGGCAATGGAGATCTTGGGATTCGTGCTTAAATACTGCCAGCAGATTCTCAGGGCTACCAGCTTGTTGATAAACTTTGGTTAGGTGATATTGATGTGCGCTTAATGTTGATTGTGATATAAGCGCATCACCCAAATTCACAATAAACCACTCACATGTTGAAAGCATAATAATTTACCTTACCTGAACTCGGGGTAACGAGTGTCGAAAAAATCTAAATTTAACAAACTAAATCAATGCTATAAATGATTTTTTTGAAAGGAAAAATCTTTTCTTTCTGACTGAGTGCGCAGATTTTTGCGTATATCAAGGCGTTCAGTCGTACGGCATCGCGAGCTATGGTTAGACAGAGCAACGCACAGAGGCCCGAAAAGATGCCTATTCAGCGGCTCTACTTATCCCGAGCTCAGGTTACCTAGTTAGCGCTGCACAGTGTAAAATCTTTTAGCTGAATAAATGGTTTATGGGGCGTAACGTCACATTGGTCTGAGATTCGTTACCACACTTCATCTGACTATATCGCTAGTGCGGCTTTTAGCGTTGTAATTTCAGTGGGTGTTAGCGGTCGCATTTCTCCCTCTGGTAGAGTGTTTAGTGTGTTTGTTGCTGCTTTGCTTTCTGTACAATTATCTTCGCTTACTGTTTCAAGGCTGAGTGTCATTAAGGCCACTCGCTGTAAATCGATAACCTTATAACCTAAGGCGCTGGACATCCGCCGAATTTGCCGATTTAAGCCTTGGATCAGCACTATTTCAAATTTATCTTCACTAAGCCTACGAACGTTACAGGGGAGAGTATCTACCTCTTTGTACTTTACGCCGCTGGCCATTAGCTTAATAAACTCATCGGTGAAGGCCCTCTCTAGCTGCACATGATAGGTTTTACTGTGGGCAAAACTGGGGTGCATCAGTTTGTGGGTGAGTTCGCCATCGTTAGTGAGCAGCAATAATCCGCGGGAATCCTTATCTAATCTGCCGACGGGGTAGAGTCTTGGTGTTGGTGGCAGTAAGTGGAGCAAGCTGGATTTATCGTCTTTGAGTAAACGGCAATCTGTACCTACGGCCTTATTGAATAGCCAATAGGTAGGAGTTTCGCTGCCTAATACAGGCTTTGCATCCAAGCAAATACTATCAAGGCATTGACCATCTGTATCGAGCTGGACTGGGTCGTGATGTGTGGCAATCTTACCATTTAGCGTAATGCGTCCTGCCTCAATTAAGCGGCAGGCCTCTCGGCGTGAACTGATACCACATTGGGCAAGGTATTTAGCTAGACGCATAAACGATTAAGTTAAAATGGGTGATGGACTTGGGCGCGATAATACAGGATTTTGGATAAACGACGCATCGCAAATGCAAGGCTTAAGCACCAAATAATATTGAGGTTCGTTTGCAGCCACATATTGGTACTAACCAAACAGAAGTGATTGTCTATATCACAGGGCGGAAAATCCAGTTGGCTCCAATCCAGTTGTAAACTCAGGCTAATAGCACTGATAAAACTTAATAAACTCAAGTAAAACAATGGCCTTGGGCAGATAAGTTTAGGAACGACTCCGGCAATAATCACTAAGGCATGCAAGGTTAGCGTGCTTAAGAGATAGCTAGTGGAAACCAGTCTATGCATGGTTAAAAAGTTAATCGGAAAAATGCCCATCAAAATCACCGAAGTGCCAACCCAAACTCCTGTGAGTGCAATATATTGGCTAAAGCTATCGAGCTTGAGTAAGTACAGCCCAGCCATAGAGATCAGCATGCAAATCCCTGCGGCCAATAATCCTAAATTAAACACATAGGCAAGGGGCGAGTGGGTATAGTCCCCTAAAAAATCGGCGCGGATAAATAGGGCGCTAACGCCCATGGTTTGGTATTGTCCATACAGAGCAACCATCACTCCTATCGCACTGAGCAGTGCGGCTCCCACAATCAACCAAGTGATTAGGCGATGTAAATCGTAAAAACTGGGTTCACGCTGTCTTGGATTCATTTGGCTTTTAATGAATAGTGGTGTGGGTTAAGGGGCAAGGTTGAATAATCGGGTGTAACTTGCCTGAATCCCTTCATGAAGGCAAGTATTCTAAATAGCGCTGCATTTAACCTTTAAAACAAAGGGAGCCAGTCAAGTGGCTCCCTTTGTTTTGTGTTGCTTTCAATAAACCTTGTGATACTTAACTACATCAGTGGCGTTTACGGAAAATGACAATTGCAATGGCTACTGCTGCGAGGATCATGCAATACCATGCATAGGACACGGCTGCTAGCGGTGTGATGCTAAATGTCGAGGCGATTAACAGCGCTTGTGCACCATAGGGTATTAACCCTTGGATAATACAGGCAAAAATATCGAGTACACTGGCAGCTCGTTTAGGTGTTACGCCGTGTTTTTCTGCGAGATCTTTCGCAATGTCACCAGTGACAACAATCGACACCGTATTGTTAGCAACGCAGCTATTGGTCACGGCTACAATTCCCGCCATCCCTAATTCGGCCGCGCGGCATGAGGCTTCGCCTTGAGCTTTTGAGAAACGGGTGATGAGCTTTTCAATCTGTTTGCTCACAAAGGCTAAACCACCTTGTTGCTGCATCAGCGCGGCTAAACCACCGACTAACATCGACAGGATAAAAATTTCCTGCATATTGCTAAAGCCCGCGTAGATATCCTTACCAAATTGGATCACGCCATAGTCCATCGTCAGCAAACCAGTGGCTCCCGCAAGCAGTATGCCTAAGGTTAAGACGACAAACACGTTTAGCCCTGCAACTGCTAATACTAGAATCGTCAGGTAAGGAATCACCTTAATAAAGTCGATATCTTGAGCGGCTAGATCGGCTTGGCCTTGTCCTGCGATGACAAAGGCAACAAAGGTCAGCAGTGAAGCTGGGATAGCAAAAATCAGGTTCTCGCGGAATTTATCTTTCATATCACAGCCTTGAGTTCGAGTGGCCGCAATCGTGGTATCCGAAATAATTGAGAGGTTATCACCAAACAGGGCGCCAGACATCACGGCACCTGCCATCAGGGCATAATCAATTTGTGCCTGGTCGGCAACGCCTAAGGCGATAGGTGCCACGGCGGCGATTGTACCCATAGAGGTACCCATGGCCGTTGCAATAAAGGCGGCAATCACAAAAAAGCCTGGCAGTAATAGGTTTGAGGGAATAAGAGATAAACCTAAGGCTACGGTTGCATCGACACCGCCAGTGGCTTTCGCTACCGCCGCAAAGCCGCCAGCCAGCAAGTAAATTAAACACATGGCAATAATATTGCTATGGCCAATTCCACCAATAAAGGTATCAATGGCTTGATTTAATTTTTGCTTTGATAACACCAAAGCCAGAATAATGGCCGGCAAAATAGCAATCACACTCGGTAATTGATAGAAAGCAAAGTCCACACCTTGGCTTTGGAAATAGACGCCTGCGCCAATAAACAGACTTAAAAAAACGAATAAGGGTAACAGGGCAACAAATGATGCCGGGTTACTCGGTGCAGTGGTTTGGGTTGATTGACTCAATGTAATTTCTCTTTTACTCGGCGGGTTGTCTGCGTGCTCCTTGGCAGTCAAACTCGCTCTAAATCTATGTCGCCTTGGCATCATATCCTAGCAACTTGGTGCCAAGCATATTGGATTGCCAATTTACTGTCAATCTAGACGTCTAGATGTTTTTACTTCCGTTGTAATCTGTTCGTTAAAAAGAGGTTTAAATCGTGGTTTGTCTTAATTTTTAATCTTAATAAACAGTATATTAAAACTATTCTATTAATGATTTACTGGTTGTTGTTAGCCAATGCTAAATGTGGATTACTCAGTAATATAGCAATAGGGGGCTATTTCTTCCTCCACCGCTGATACAGTTTAGTGGATCTTAAGTTGGTGTACGATTCGGTGTTGTTAGGTTTTCTGTTGTTTTTGACACGGTACTACGTGCTGAGAGTGTGAGGAGTTATGTTAGTTTTTAACATTTTAATTTTGCGGGTATCTTTTCGCATAACATACTAAGGCCACTCTTGCTGTTAGTAACCAGATGCGGTAAAACGGTGATCCTTCATCCACACCTCACATAGCCAGCAGCATCGTGATACGAAGAGCTAAGCCATTACTGGGCACGTTAATTGAAATTGCAGTCGAATCGGTAGTTGAAGAACCCAGCCAACCAACACTCGATGAGCAAGCCATTCAAGCTGCGATTACTGCGGCTTTTTCTCGCATTGCACAAATTGGACGTTTATTAAGTTTTCATCAGCAAGATAGTGAGTTAAATCTTCTAAACCGTCAGCCTGGCCATTGGGTCACCCTAAGCCAAGATAGTCTAAGGGTATTTAAATTAGCCAAGTGGTTTGGTAAAGCTAGCGACAACTTATTTAATTGCACCATTGGTGGTGAAATGATGTCTCGCGCGGCGTTGCCTTGCTACCTTGGTATGCCGCTACTTTTGCAGGGCGATTGGCAAGATATTGAAATTAAAGGGAACCAAGCGCGGTTAGCTCGGCCATTAATTGTTACTTTTGACGGTATCGCCAAGGGGTATGCGGTTGATATGGCAGTAAGTGAGTTACGTCGTGCAGGGGTTTCTGGTGGTTGGGTCAATGCGGGAGGGGACTTGCGAGTATTTGGTTCTGCCTCCTTGGATGTGCTTTGTCGAGGCTCAAATGGATTAAGCCAGAAGATAACAGTCCGCAATATGGCTCTGGCAAGCTCACGAGTTTCGCAGCAATTGAGCCTAGGTTGTCCAGCATTATTACTGCCGACAGGTAATGTCGATATGATGAGCTTTGATGCGTCTAATGAGCGTGTTGTTAGCGTTCAAGCGCCTTTCGCATGGCGTGCAGATGCACTAACCAAGGTGGCAGGTTATCTTTCAGCTAAAGCTGCAAAAGATAAAATTAATCAGCTTGGCGGCCAGTTAGTCTGTTAACCGTTATATTTAAACATGCTCGGTACTAAGGCGGTGTGGTTGACGTGCCGCAGTTTGATGTACCTATCGGATTATTCTATTCAAGCCATTGTTTTAAATAAAAACTGGCCAATCCTTTTGGGCTTGGCCAGTATCTCAAATGCCTCTCTTTAAGCGACTTTAAAGCGCGAGACTTCTTTTTGTAGATTGCTACAAATGGCTCGGGTATTGACCACTATTTGCTGTGTTTCTTGGATCACCATATTGCAATATCTTGTTTTATCAGACAGTTCAGTCAAGTTACGATTGATTTCCTCAGTAACGTGGGTTTGTTCTTCTGTTGCGGTCGCGGTTTGAGTCGACATCTCACTGACTTTAGAGGTGGAATTTAGGATCTGATCTAAGGCATCTTGAGTCTGACTGGCAAGGGTAACCGTAGAATGGGTGAGGCTGGCGCCTGATTCAATACTCTTCACCGCATCATTAACGCCCCGCTGCAATTCTTCGATCATGCGCTGAATATCTTGAGTCGACGTTTCAGTACGACTCGCCAGAGTACGTACTTCATCGGCGACCACCGCAAAACCACGCCCTTGTTCACCGGCACGAGCAGCCTCAATGGCAGCATTAAGAGCGAGCAGATTAGTTTGCTCCGCAATTGAGCGGATCACATCCAGTACCGAGGCAATATTAGCGGAGTTGACGGAGAGCTTTTCGATAACAGCAACGGCATTTTTAACCGATTCAGACAATTGCTGAATATGATGTACCGATTGCGTGAGGATTTTTTTCCCCTCAATAGTCTGATCATTGACCTTAGTGATTTCGGTAGCAGTATGCAGGGCGTTGCTGGCCACTTCCCTTACCGCGGCACTCATTTCATTTACGGCTGTAACTATGGTGTCGACAAATTGTTCCTGCTCGTGGCTGATCCCTATGGTGGTAGCTGATTTAGTCGCTAGGTTTTCAACGGTATGGCTCACATCTTTGGTTTGGCTGATAATGGCGATGACCATCTGTTGCAACTGGGCAACGAACAAGTTAAAAGCATTGGCCAGTTCGCCAATTTCATCTTGGCGAGTGATAGGAATTCGTTGGGTTAAGTTGCCATCGCCATCGACTATATCATTAATTCTATTAGTAATGTCTTGAATCGCGTTGACAATAATCTTAGGGCCAAAGTAGGCAATCACGAGGGCGACAATAGCGACAAGCGTAGCTATCGTAACTGACATTTGAGTTTGGGCTGTAGCTTGTTCGGTGGCTTGTAAATCCAGTTCTTTAACGCGATTGTCGGCGGCTTCACCTGCGGCATTGTAGATGCTTCTTAGGGCTTTAAACTCTTTTTTGGATTTGCTTTCGTGTAGTTGTCTTGCCAGGTCGAACTGACTATTTTTTACTGCATTTATCACGTCAGATGAGGCTTGATACCAGAGCGAAAACTGTGCTTCAAAGCCATTGGTTGATTGCAATACTTGGGCATGATCCTGCAAGAGTTTTTTAAACTCTCCCATTCGATCGCGGGCCTGATCGACATTCTCTTGCCAGTTATCTATTTCGCTTTTACGGCTATCACTACCCAGATCGGATCTGAGTAACACTTCTTCACTTAGCTGTGCTTGGTAGAGATCGCGGTCAGCGTTGAGAATGGCTGAAATCGCAGGATTAAATAACTGACTAAACTCCTGCATTTGCTTCAGGGTTGAGCGGCTTTGCGTAGCATCAGTAATTGCCATAACGATCAAGGCGGTCGCCATAATGGCAAACATCAGCGAAAACTTTACTCGAATACTATTAAACATAGGGTACTCCATAACGTACTGACAAAATTGCTTATTAAATAGCTTAGTCGCTATTTTGTGGTTTGCAGCAACAACAGAAAATTAAGGAGAATCATCGTAGGAAAGCCCCACTGATATGGGGCTATTGAGTCGATTTAATCAGCACAGGCGCTTAGGGCTGATATTTTAGGTTTGGGCTTTATCTGCACTAACATTACCCCCAAGATAACCATTGAACCGCCAAGGTAGTGATAAACGGCTAAGGTCTCATTTAAGATTATCGCCGCAAATATAGCCGCCAGAATTGGCATTAGATTGAAGAAAATACTGGTGCGTTCAGCGCCCAATTTGCTAATGCCATTAATCCACGCCCAAGGGGCGATGAGTGATGCGCCAAGGGCGGCGTACACAATAAGTGGTGCAGCTTGGCTGCTAATCGTGACGCTTGGTGCACTAAACAGCAGCGGAGTTAACATCAACACAGCGATAATGCCCTGAATATACACTGATTCCCACGTCGATATCGGTAGCTGCCAGCGTTTTAGCAGTACCCCATAAAGGGCGTACACAAACGCACTGATAAGTAATAATAAATCCCCCTCAGTAACCCCTCTCGCCAGATTAGCCATATCCCCGTGGCTTAGCATAAACACTAAGCCCAGCAGTGAGATTAGGCTGCCAGCAAAAACTAATGGCGAGAGCCTTTGCTTGAGTAAAGGTACCGCCAAAAACAGGCTTACCATAGGCACTATCGAGTTGATTAATGCCATATTGGTGGCGGTTGTCGTCGCGGCGGCAAAATAGGCAAGGCTTTGGTTTAATACCATTCCTAAGGCGGCTAAGGTCGCTAATTTCGGTAGTAGAGGAATGATTGTTCTACGTTTTTTCAAGACGGGTTTGAGCATAAAAGGGGTAAGCACAAGCATGGCAAAAAACCAGCGATAAAAGGCAATGGCTTCGGGAGCTATAATTCCAAAGGAAAGTTTGTTAACAATGGTGTTACCCGCCCAAATCATTACGGCGAGTAGTGGAAATAAATACAACATAGGTCAGTCTTCATTGGGGGAAACGAGCCGATGCCAAGTGGCAAACGTGCTGTCATAGATAGTCGCTATTATTGCTGGTCTTTTATGATATAAATATTGCTTAAAAGACAATGTCAGTTCCTCGATAGACAACCACCGCGTCAATCGATGTTTTGATTGGATATAAAGTCGAGTTTTAGGAGTACGATGCGCCCTGTTTACCATCCACTTAGCTCGGAGCAAGCGCCAGTGGCAGATATTTTCTTCAACTATGAAGCCTTTCTGCCCAATACCATTACACCAAAACATAGCCACATTTGGGGGCAATTACAGCTGATCAGCGGTGGCATTATGGAGTTACATGCGGCTGGACAACGATTTTTGTCGCCATCCCAATATGCGATTTGGGTGCCAGCAGGCGTAGAGCATGAGAGTTACACCCGCCGCAGTATCCATTATTGCTCATTGAATATTGTTGCCAGTCGGGCGCAGGTTTTCCCTGATGAAACTTGTTTACTTGTGGTGACGCCGATAGCGCAGGCAATAGTGAACGATCTCCGCCAGAGGCAGGTGCGTGTTGCACAAACGGATGCGGATAAACGTTTGGTTGAGGTGTTAATTGACCAGTTAATCTTAGGTCAGGCGCAGCCACAATTTTTGCCTTCGAGTACCGATAAACTGTTGCAACCTATTTTGCAGCAACTTGAACTCGAGCCTGCCAGTCAAATAAGCCTTAAAAGCTGGGCGAGTGAATTACATACCACAGAACGCACACTCGCTCGGCGTTGCCAAGACTGCCTTGGAATGAGTTTTACAGAATTGCGTCAGCGACATAAGTTTATTTATTCGTTGCAATTGCTACGTGAAGGCTTATCAATCAAAGAAGTTGCCCTGACTTTGGGCTATAACCAAACTTCACCCTATATTGTGATGTTTAAAAAATATGCTCAATACTCACCCGAGCAATATCGCCGCCAGCTGGCATAAAAATAGGGCGCGGCTATCGCCGCACCCTATGTCATAAAAGAGAGGATTTAAGGGATTTTTATAACAGGCATTAATCGGAGGCTTTTTGGCGATTCCGCTTATCCTGTCGCTTCTCTTTTAAGGTTTTCATCGGCGGTTTTTTCGCTTTTTCTTTACTCATGGAAAATACTCCTAACTAAAATGAGATTAAGTAAAGTCAAACTATCGAGTGTAGCGCCGCATTCTCACCGACAGTTAGTTCAAATTAATCTATCGATAAATTTGAATAATTTAAAGCATTCTGAGCGAGATAAAACACTTTGACCTCTTTATGGTTTCTACATAAGCGCTGCCATACTTAGTAAGTTTTTAAGAGGAGTAAGTGTTAGCTCTCTGCTATTAATTTATTTCGCGGCCAGTAAATAACTTCAAAATCGTATCCTCCAATATATTTTATGCCTGTGCTAGATGCCGCCGCAAATAGCGACCTAAAAGCATGTTGCCACTGAAATTTGAACATGCTTTATTCTAAAGTTGTTATTTTTTCTGTTAATTTTTAGGTTGTCTCTTGCTAAGTGAAATATCCTTCACCATAAACAGCACGGGCTTACCTAAAATATTTACCTCAGCATATTCACCTTTGGTTCGGCCCAGTAAGCTCACACCTAAATCGGAAATGACAGAGTAGCGACCCGCTCTTGGTTTGTGTCTAGGTGGGTATACCAGTTCTATACGATACTCCTGCTGATCCTGTTGATTAACGAGGAGCACTTCACGCCCAACGGTCACTTTATCTAGGGTTTCTTCACTTTTAAGTTGATCGAGCTTTGCTATCACCGCCGCCAGTGCGGTGGGGCGTAATGAGGCATTAAAACTGTTTTGCAAGTAATAGGTTTCTGTTTTCAACATAAAAGACTGAAATAGATTACTAAAAAAAGAATAAAACATAGCTACCCCAAATATGAGCTAGATAACAGCTAAGCCCCAGCATAAAAATAGGAGCAATAAATTGAAATGTGGGTAATCAGATGCCGAGTGCGAGTAGCACTCGGCTTAAACTGGGAATTTAAGAGACAGGCGTGCCGCGCGGGATAAATAATCAAGTGTATTCAGCATTAACCAAGCTGACTTAAGTCTGAGTAATGAAAATGCATTTTTTAACACGGGCTACATCTCCATATAATTTTAAGATTAAATTAATCATCTAACAGAGTTAATGATTAATAAACTGTCCATACCATAGGCCAACTAAAAAATAAAGCAAGTCTGAAAATGATTGTCATATTAATAACAATATAATAACGGATAACTGGATAAAACTTATTTTACTCAAAATACTTGTTCTTTAATTGCAGCTGTTAAATTTTAAAGCACTATGTATAAAAATGTTTAGACTTCTAGATGGCCGTCTGGTAGCTTGGGTGCAGTGCACAAATCTTGTGCGGTTTTAGTGTCTATTTTCGCAAAGTGCCCCCAATGTTTGTGTTGGCTTAGGCGCAATGGTTGGGAATTTTTCAGGGGAAGGAAGCAAAAATGAAACTTGAATCACTGGCGTTACACCACGGATATGAGTCTGAGGCAACGACTAAAGCTGCTGCGGTACCTATTTATCAAACGACGTCCTATACCTTCGATGATACCCAGCATGGTGCTGATTTATTTGACTTAAAAGTCGCTGGCAATATTTATACGCGGATTATGAATCCAACGACCAGCGTACTTGAGCAGCGTCTTGCCGCCATTGAAGGCGGGATCGGTGCGCTTGCTGTGGCGTCTGGCATGGCGGCTATTACCTATGCGATTCAAGCTCTTACTCAGGTTGGCGATAATATCGTCAGCACCAGCCAGCTCTATGGCGGTACTTACAATCTGTTTGCCCATACGCTGCCGCGCCAAGGAGTCGAAGTGCGGATGGCGGCCTTTGATGATTTTGAAGGACTTGAAGCTTTAATCGATGCCAAAACCAAGGCGTTATTTTGTGAGTCTATCGGTAACCCCGCCGGTAATATTGTCGACCTTAAACGTTTAGCCGAGATTGCCCATAAACATGGTGTGCCTTTAATTGTCGATAACACTGTCGCCACGCCAGTACTATGTCGCCCGTTTGAGCATGGTGCCGATATCGTTATTCATTCCCTCACTAAATACATTGGCGGCCATGGTACAACCATTGGCGGTGTGATTATCGATTCGGGTAAATTCGATTGGATGGCGAATAAAGAACGTTTTCCCTTGCTAAATCAGGCCGATCCTTCCTACCACGGCGTGGTCTACACCGAAGCCTTTGGCCCTGCGGCCTTTATCGGACGTTGCCGTGTGGTGCCGCTGCGTAATACGGGGGCGGCACTTTCACCCCACAGTGCTTTTTTACTGTTACAGGGGCTTGAAACCTTAAGCCTTAGAATGGAGCGCCATTGCTCAAATGCGTTGGCATTGGCCGAATACTTGATACTGCATCCTTCCGTTAGCTGGGTAAATTATGGTGCTTTGCCGAGCAGTCCTTACCGTGAGAATTGTGAAAAGATCACTGGCGGTAAAGCCTCTGGGATCATCAGTTTTGGTATTAAAGCGGCAACGCCAGAGGAAGGTAAAATCGCGGGAGGTAAATTTATTGATGCCCTGAAGATGATTTTGCGCTTAGTGAACATTGGTGATGCGAAATCGTTAGCTTGTCATCCTGCTAGCACCACCCACAGACAGCTGGATGCGAATGAACTTGCTAGAGCTGGGGTGTCTGAAGATCTCATTCGTATTTCCGTCGGCATTGAACATATCGACGATATTATCGCCGATGTTTCGCAGGCGCTGGAAAAAGCTTTGATGTAAAGTTTGTCATATCATCGTATGTGTTTGAAAAAGGCCGCTAGTAGAAGCGGCCTTTTGCGTTTGAAGGATAAACGTCTCTTACTCATTTGCTTCTTGAAGGCGGTTACGCGCTTTTTGATAGAAGTAAGATACGCTCAGTAAAATGACTCCAATTAACATAAAGGCGATCACTTTTTGCACCAGTTCAAAGGACGCCATATCCAGTAATAACACCTTGAGCGTGGCTAAGGTAAAGAGCCCTGCGGCGAGGCGGATCATATCCGCATGTTGGGGTTTTAAGCTGATAAACATCAATACACTGCCATGCACCACTAATAAAATCGCACTGAGCGGCGCGGCAATCATGTTATCAAATACATAACTCCAGGTGAGATAGCTGAGCGCAAGTAATCCATGCCAACCCCATTTCAACCATTGCAGCGGTAAGAAGCGTCTATGTAAACGGATAGCAACGCCGCGGCATAATATCAGCGTGGCAAGCAATGCTAAGGCGGTAAATTCGCAGAGGATCAGTAACGCATTATTTAAATCTACTCTCAACGATATCTCAAAATGCAGCAGGATAGGCAGCAGCGCTAGGCCAAGGCAAAGACCGTAGGCAAGACTGTAGCTTGAGCGCACTGCGGCTTGGATTTCACAGGCAATGTGACCGAATAAGCTGGTCTTTTCGCCCGTATGGTTAGCTCCTCTTTGGAGTAATAGTGCAAAGTAGCCACTGAGCGCTAAAGCCGTCATCGACCAAGCCACCACATCAGTGCGATTTAATCCATAGACAAGTACAGCCAACGGCAGTGCAAAGTAATAGGGGCTCAGTTGCCATTGAAGGGTCAATAGCTGACGCCATCTGTCGGGGAGAGTGCGATAACGAATGAGTACAAATCCCATAACAAGCATGCCAATCAGCAGCGCAATAAGCCCTTGCCAGATTTCAATCAGACATAAGCTCGCTGTGGTGAGTATGGCAAGCCAGGTCAGAATTTTAGTTTCAATCTCAAGGGCTTTGTGTCTAACCAAATAGGCAAGTCCAAGGCTGAATAGGCCGCTAAACCAGAATGCGGCTGCGGTAAACTCCCAATAACTGCGGATGACTTTAGGTAATAAAAACAGTGGTAAAAGAAGATAACAGCCGATTTGTATCTGTTTAGCGGCCTGAGCGAATAAGGATTCTGGATAGTATCTACGATACCAATAATGACCCAACAATAGGGCGGCGAACAATTCAATCCGCGCGAGTTTGGCCATCAGTGGTTGTGCACTAAAACTCATGCTGCCGGAGAGGGTAACGCCTTCGATTACAGCAAACAACAATGGTAGCAGCAATAGCCAGGCGGCAAACTCACTGACCACCAGTTTATCTTTGCTACTTAAATATAAGAGTAACAGGCTAAGGAGTGGCACAATGGCGAGGTAGTAATCACTGCTAACAAGATAAGCTGTAATCAATAGCGTCGCGACATAAAACCCGCTGAGGGTTTCTTTTAGCAGATAACAGAGTTGCCCTTCTAAGGTGGAGAGTGTTGATTCATTAGTTTTTAATTGATTGATTGTAAATAACAATCCGCCAGCACTTAAAGCTAATGCGATAAGGGGGAAGCCAAGGGCACCCACTGGCGATAAGCCGCCGAGTTCGAGTAAGGTCAAGCCCGAGAGTAGGCTGTAGGCATTGAGCGCCAGTCCCATCACTAGCAAGACATAGGCTTCGGCGCGCACTGAAATCAGTTTTTCGTTGAGACCAATCCACAACAGTAATATTGCCTCGAGTAGCAATACTAATCCTAAGAAATCATGGCTTACCAGATAAAGTGCCGCAAAGGCGGCAAAGCTTCCGCCAAACACTAGCAAGAGGCTAGATTGGGATTTAGCGAGCCGATTGTTAAGTTTGAGGTATAGCCCTACGCAGACTAGTGCGTTAGCGACAAATATTTCCCCTGCAAACTCAGTAAATTGTGTCAGTTCAAAGATCACAAAAGCCAATAACGCAATCGGCAGTGCCAATACCCTATGGCTTAGTGATGTTGTCGATGAGTTAACGATAAGCCCAGCTAGCCCATAGAGATAAAAGAGCGCGTTAAGACTCACAACGGCCAGCACAGCTTCGCTGTGCCATTGCTGGAGTGGTAAATCGACAAAATAGCTGAAGGCTTCAATACAAGCGATATGTAATAAGGCGGTCATTTCAAGCAGTAATGGCCACTGCAATTTGCGGCTTTGTGCTAATGCCCCAGTACCAATCAGCAGTAAGTAGGGAATATATAGCAGCGGCGCATAGCTTTGGGATAACAGCATTATCGGTGCCGTTGAGCCACCAATTAAGGCGATGACCGCAATGACTTTAGCATCGAGGCGCATTGAAAGGCCATAGCCCGCTAAGGTAATCAATAGCAATAGAATAAAGCTGGCGCCGTTGGGAATAATCTCAAAATAGGGGCCAATAAAATAAGCGCACAGGTAGTTTAAGATCAGCCCTAATCCAACGATTCCCGAGCCAAAATCGGCCATACCTTGGCGTTTTTGACGGATAAAAATGCCGCCAGCGATAATCGCATTTGCACAGCCAAAACCGAGTAATGCTTTACCAAGTTCAGAAAACCAGTGATTGATGGAATATTGCAGCAGATAACCAAAACCTAGGGTGAGGGTAATAATGCCGGCCACAGTCATTAAAAACACTGGCCCCAAGCCCTTCGCTTGATAATGTTGATAGAAGCCTTTTAGCTGTTCTTTTATGGCCACAAAGGGAGCCATTATTGCGGCAATACCTTGCGATAAAAAGGCTTCTACTTGGGCTTCAACTTGGCTTGTTGCTTGAACACCTAGTTCTACCCTAGTTTGCTTTATCAGCTCGAAATCAGTGGCTTGTGGCGAATCATGTTGCTCGCGAGAGCGCGGGTTAGTTTGGCGCAGCCATGGATCATCCTGCCAAGGTGACGTGGCAGGGGCTTGTGACTCAATAGGATGTGAAACCGTTTCGGACTGCAGAGCGGCATGGCTCGCCATTGCGTGGGCATCTGTTGTGAACGCAATCGGGGATGACTCGGCAGCAGATTGCTCAGTTATGCTGCTCGTGTGAATGAAACCATTATTTTGCTGTTCAAGCTTTAAGCTTAAGGAATCGAGTTTGGCTGAGAACTCAGCTAGTTGGCGGTCAAGTGAAGATTGCTGCGCGAGGTGCTGCAACGTTAATTGCGTCAATTCTGCCTTGAGTTGCTCTACGTCATCCTTTAACTGCATATCAGTATCCTAAATACGCTATCCATATAAATCAGGTACATAAAAGTCTAAGTTGTTTAGTTTTATGTATTTGCTTTCGCGGATTGTACTGACAACTTCGGGCGGCGGCTAGTTAAAAGCCGCTGTTCAGAACATTCTGATGATGAGCATCTGAGCTAATTTTGCGAAAACAGCGCTAATCGCTAGCGCCAGTTTCGCGGTGTAGAAAGGACTATTTTTGGGCTTGCAGGATGACAAATTTGCCATTTGAGGCGACGGTGGTGCAGTTTTTAAATAAGCGTTGTAATTTCACATGATAAGCCAAGTGGCGATTGCCAACGATATGTAAAATCCCACCATTTTTTAACCGACGACGGGCATCTAAAAACATTTGCCAAGCAATATGATCGGTAATGGCCTCACCTTGATGGAAGGGCGGATTACACAGCACTAAATCAGGCTCTACATTATCGGGAAAGTGGCTCATGCAATCATCCCAATGAAAATGTCCCTTACCTTCGGGGAGTTGATTGGTTGTCCAATTGGCGTTTGCCGAGGCAACAGCCATTTCGGAGTCATCGATAAAATGGATATCGGCATTGGGATATAATTGGGCGGCACGAAGCCCGAGCACGCCATTACCACAGCCAAGGTCGACAACCGTTTTAAACTCTCCTTGGGGTAGATTGTCGAGCATAATTCGTGCGCCAATATCGAGCTTGTTGGCGGCAAATACGTTGCTTAAGTTGCTGATTTTCAGGTTAACCCCTGGAATATCCCAAATGATTTCATTTGGCAGTGTTCTTGGCTTACCATCACTAATACAAGTGATCACGCGGGTTTTCTTCCAAGCAAGGCTGGCGCTCGCTGGCCCCAAGTGTTTAGCAAATAATGCCAGTAAACTCGCGTTGATTGATTTGGCTTTTGCGCCAACGAAGACGCGACAGCCAGCCGGTAATACCTGCGACAGGCGCATGAGCTGGTGGGCAAAGTAGGTGAGATTCTTCGGTAATTTCATCAACACTAAGGCGACATCTTGAGGCAAGGTGTCGCGACTGGTAAACCATTGCAGGTTATCCATCGGCAACTGATTGTGATGATGATTTTGCTCGGCACCTAAAAAACTGGTTCTGGCATCGGTTTCAACGCGAAGCGGCCAGTTGGGATTGATACGCGAGAGGGCGCAACTTAAGGCGCCAAAACTATCGTTAATAATGGCCGTTGGCACAGCTGGTTGTTCACCTTCAATCAAACTATTGATTAAATGCTCGTCTGCGGCATCCCACGCTTGAAGATTCGATTCCTGCGATGCGGGATAGCGAAATAGTGCGAGTTCTATTCCTGCTACTGAAAATTGTGTCGTCATGTTGTGTTGTGCCAATAAAAATAAGGCGCTGATTATCGCAGATTTCATGGCCGCTTGCGATGTTTGCCTTAGTTTGTATACCTTGAAGTATGTCTTTGATGCCGTACCATGGCAGCCAAGTTTACTGGTCAAATTTGAATCCTCAGACTGAGGCTGGATACACTGTTGACTCGCAACGCTGCGCAAACCTACGTAAAACACTACTATCATTGGCGTTAGGCTGATTGTCGAAAGAGCGAACTGTGAATAAGGTGGGGGTATGAAACAAGCTGAATTAGGATTCGAATTTGAGGATTATCCTTTGGATACACCTGATGATGTGCTTGCCATCGAAAGCCTCGATATTGGACAACTCGAACCACCTATCACCTTAGTGCGGGATTATCTAGGTAAGGCGCAGCAAAATGCGTTGATTAATGAGGCGCAATCATATCCGCTTACTAGCCCGCAAATTCAAGTGTTTGGACGATACCATTCGATCCCTCGCCAGCAGGTTTGGTATGGCGATTTGGGATGTGACTATATGTATTCGGGGCTATTTATTCGCGCCTTGCCTTGGCCTCAGTATCTGCAAAAATTACGCGATAAATTGCAGCGAGATTTTAGCCTTGGCAGTAATGGGGTGTTAGTTAACCGTTACGCCGATGGCCAGGATTGTATGGGGGCCCATAGTGATGATGAACCTGAAATTGCCCACGGCAGCGATATTGCCTCCATCAGCTTAGGTGCGACTCGTGATTTTGTGATGAAACATAAACATAGCAAGCTTAAATACACGATTAGTTTACATAGTGGTGATTTATTAATTATGCACTGGCCTATGCAACGTGACTGGTTGCACAGTGTACCTAAGCGCCTAAAGGTCACAGAGCCTCGTTGGAACTACACATTTAGGCAACTTATCGTTAATTATCATGGATAATTGAAAGGTTATTGAATTCAAAATGTTGTCGGATTTGTTAGGTTTTAAGTTGCAAAACGGGCGCTGAAATTTGATCTTTTATACTTGAAGCAGTACTCTGCGGCCACTGGATTTACCCATATTGAGAGTTGAATATGTCCAATACCCAAGTGCAGAGCACAGTGGCTGAGACCATCAATCAGAAGTTAACTGAGAGCTTCTCACCAACCTATTTAGAAGTGCTAAACGAAAGTCATCGTCATCATGTACCTCCTAATTCAGAGACTCACTTTAAAGTTGTGGTGGTCAGCGATGAATTTGAAGGGCTCCGTTTGCTTGCCCGTCATCGCTTGGTGAACAACTGTTTAGCCGATGAGTTAGCTAATGGTGTCCACGCGCTATCTATTCATACCTTTACTCAAAGTGAATGGGCGACGAACGTCGAGGTGCCTAAAACTCCCAATTGTCGCGGCTAATTATCGCTATTTAGGACGGGTCATGCTTAAAACAAAAAGCCACTTTATTAAAGTGGCTTTTTGTTTTAAGTCAAATTGGTCTCATTCTTAGGTTCCCCTGTCGAATATTCTGTGTTAACAATATGTTCTATTTATTGAGTTAAGCGCCTATTTTCTACAAAAAGAGTGCTATTTTTCATGTGGTTAACAGTTTTTGTTGCGGGGAGTGCGTGATGCGTTATTTGGGGGGGCTGTTATTAGCGGTATTGTTTTTTGGCGTGACTGGCTGTAATCCCTCATCTCAACATGCGGAGTCTATTTCCGTTGCTGAAGGGCCTCCTGTTAAAGAGGTGATTGAATGGCGTTTAGCCACATCTTGGCCAAAAAATTTTCCTGGGTTAGGCATGGCCCCCGAGCGTTTTGCCACGCTTGTCTATGAGATGTCCCACGGCCGATTGCACATTAGCGTCTACGGCGCGGGAGAATTAATGCCTGCCTTTGCGGTATTCGATGGCGTTAGCCAAGGTAAAATCCAGATGGCGCATGCAGCCTCCTATTATTGGAAGGGCAAAGCCCCCGCCTCCCAGTTTTTTTCTTCAATTCCCTTTGGGATGACAGCACAAGAGATGAACGGCTGGTTACATTATGGTGGTGGTATGGCGCTGTGGGAGGAAGTCTATCGTCCCTTTGGCATTATCCCTCTGGCTGGTGGCAATACGGGAATGCAAATGGGTGGTTGGTTTAATAAACCCATTAATACGATAGCTGACTTTAAAGGATTGAAGATCCGCATGCCAGGCTTAGGCGGTGAGGTGCTCAAACGTGTCGGTGCTGTGCCCGTCAATATGCCAGGAAGAGAACTCTATGGTGCTCTGCAAACTGGTTCAATCGATGCGGCTGAGTGGGTTGGGCCTGTGAATGATCTCGCCTTTGGCTTACATAAAGTGGCTAAATATTATTACTATCCCGGTTGGCATGAACCAGGTTCCAATATGGAGTTTTTAATTAACAAGGACGCTTTTGAGAATCTGCCTAAAGATTTGCAAGCCATCGTTAAGACGGCTGCGCGTGCCATTAATCAAGATATGTTGGATGAATACACCACGCGTAATGTCAGTGCACTTGAAACTCTTGTAAAAGAGGAAGGGGTAGAGCTTAAGGCGTTTCCGTCTGCTGTGTTAACTGAACTTGAACGGATCTCACAACAGGTGATTGCAGAGCAGGCGCAACAAGATCCCATGATGGACAAAGTCTATAGGGCTTATCATGCTTATGAGCAAGGCGTGCGTGAATACCATAAGATTTCTGAAGATGCCTACAGTCAACAACGACAGCATTAATGATGGCTATTTACCCAAAATGTTCATATTAGCACCTTACTGATATGAGATGATTTCATCTTGCGTTAACTTGTTACTGTTTGGTGTTATGCTTGCACTCATATAAATAGATAGCGACAGTGGCGTTGTATCGCCCTGATAATTTGGAGATCCCTATGCCATTACTTGATAGCTTTACTGTTGACCATACTCGAATGAATGCACCTGCTGTGCGTGTCGCCAAACATATGACTACCCCCAAAGGTGATGCGATCACAGTATTCGATCTACGTTTTTGCGCGCCGAATAAAGATATCCTTAGCGAGCGTGGTATTCACACTTTGGAACATTTATTTGCAGGCTTTATGCGTGATCATCTAAATGGCAATGATGTGGAAATTATTGATATTTCGCCAATGGGCTGCCGCACTGGGTTTTATATGAGCCTGATTGGTGTGCCCACTGAACATCAAGTGGCGGATGCTTGGCTTGCTTCTATGGAAGATGTGCTGAAAGTCGTTGAACAATCTGAAATTCCTGAGCTGAACGAATATCAATGCGGTACCTACGAGATGCACTCTTTGGAGCAAGCACAGGAAATTGCACGCAATATTATTGCTGCTGGTGTGAGTGTTAACCGCAACGATGATTTAAAACTCAGTGATGAGATTTTAGGTAAACTCTAAGCCGCCAATATGGGCTTAACGCGAAAGCGTCAAGAAAGCGACATTAGTCGCTTTTTTTTTCGAACTAATTCCGCTATTTTACAAAATAACAACAAACGCCGTACGCTAACAAAAATTTTGGGAGCTTGGTATGCCAAGTCGCTATTTTGTCATGTCGCTGACCGCGCTGGCGGTTTCCTGTATTTACGCTAACTCACTCAATGCAAATCCCCTTTATTCTCAAACGCTCGATTTAGCCAAGCTCAATGATCAGTACCATTCCAGCGATGATGCGATGCAATTAAGCAATCTTAATAGCTTAACCTTGCTTCGAGCTGACCATAGTGGCAATTCCGCCAATATCAGTATGCGTTCTGCCAGCCAAGGTGTCGCTGTAATGCAAGATCGGGTGTATTTCTCACCTGCGCCTTACTCAGCCCCTCAACTGCAACTCTTACCCCATCTTTTATTACAGCAAAGTGTGACGACTACACCACTGGCCAATATGGCTGTTGGTGGTCAGGGAGCGTTTGGGGTTGTGGATTATCAAAGCCTTAACATTATTGAGCGCCCGCAATCCGGCAGTGTTCAAATTGAGGGGACAACAGATTCCGATGTAAATGCTGGCCTGCGTTGGGGCGTTAAGCAAAAAGAATACGGAGCCTTATTTGCCGCCAATTATTTAAAACAACAAGGCGATGCGAATTTTTTAAACGGCAGTGATGCTGACAGAAAAAAAACGGATATCTTATTTAAGGTCAACGCCACGAGCTTGCTTGGTGCTCGCAGTCCACAGCAAACTGAATTTACCTATCAATTTATCGATGACGATAGTTATCGCTCATTGCTTGGGATAACGGCTGCCGACTGGCAGCAAGATTCATTACAGCTATATTCCGCTACAGCACAAGATAACCACCAAGGGAGACAGCATAAATACCAGTTATCACATCAAGTGGATTTGGGTGACAGTCGAGTGATTAGCGACTTTTACTATCAATCATATTCACAACAACTGGATCAGCTTGGCGCGTTTAATGGGCAAAATATTGGCTTGGGAACGCTTTACGACATTGCCGCCTTTGACCGAAATCCCAGTGTTAATGGTGACGATATCAATATGTTGGTACAAGATAATGATTACAGTGCGTTTGGTGCTCAGACTCAGGCGATAAACCAATATGGAGAGCATCAAATTACCTATAGTGCTCGTTATCATACCGATAAAGCCGAAATGCGTTTCGGTGATCAAACGGCTTTGTGGCAAGCGGACAGAAGTATAGTGCGTGATGAGTCTAACTCGGTGTTAGCCTATACCGATGATGCCACTGCGCTGACGTCGGCAATCGACTCTTTATGGCGTTGGCAAGGTATGCAAATCAAGTTAGGGCTTACTTATGAGCATGTCAGTGTCAATCGTGAGATTAGCTTAGTCTTTGCTGGGCTTGATGAGGCTGACTTTTCCGATAGCGATTGGATGCCACAATTTGGTGTACTGTATGACGCTGGCGATTGGCGCTTTAGTACTGATATCCGCCGAGCGTGGGCCGCCGCGAGTGCAGGCAATCTTACTCAGGAAGCACAGGAGTCACTCCATTATCAAGTTAGCGCCCAATATGCGAGCGAGGGGATTAAGGCCGATTTGCGCGCCTATGTGCAAGAATTTGATAATCTGCATGTTGATTGTGATAGCTATTCCATGTGTGTTGATACTCGTCTACTCACCCAAGAGAATATTCCTGATGTGCTCAGCTATGGGATTGAACTTGGCCTAGGTTATCAGTGGATGCTGGGTGAATTTGAATTGCCCTTAGGCTTAAGCTATCAGTATCTTAGCGCTGAATATCAGACGAGCACCTGCACCGATATCCAAGGTTGCGTCCTGGAGGGCGACAAACTGGCTTGGTTACCCGAGCATCAATTGCAATTGAGTGCGGGGATTGAATACGCCCAATATCAATTAAACCTTGTTGCTGCTTATCAATCTGAGCGTGATTTCAGTCAGTATGGTAGTGAGTTGCAGCGTGTTGACGGTCAATGGCGTGCCGATATAGCGGCTAATTACGATATTGATAAGCACCATCGATTGTATGTTCGGGTCGAAAATCTACTTGATGAGTCCTTGGTAACCTCAGCATCAAATAGCGGAATTCGAGTAGAAAATGGACGGTTCAGCTATTTGGGCTATCAATGGCGTTTCTAAACTGAGTTAAATCTTGTTTGACGTTTGTTCAGCAAGAAAGCGAAAAGGTATTTATATTTCTGGTTATCTTGATATATCGACCTTTTGCTAAATTAATTCTTTTAAAATTAATGTTATAGTATTTAGTGACCGTAATACTCTCTCTTTCTGAGCCCTCACTCGGTCGGAAGGTGAACGCTGTAGTGCATGATTCTTTTAAATCCTTATTTTAGGTTTGAAAACACCTATAATTTTCGTGGCGATGGCACGGCAATTGGGGTAAAATGCGCGCGACCAGCGTGATTGCGATCGCATTTCTGTGATAAATCTGCGCTAGCTCAATGCAGTAGGTTTTGTTTAAAACCTACGTATTTAGCAGGAACGCGGCGCATTGTCTTTCCTTCAAAACGTAGTGCTTGTGGATATGATTACAATTAAGAAAGGATTGGAACTGCCTATAGCAGGCGGACCAGAGCAAGTTATCCATAATGGCCCAGCCATTAAACATGTAGCTACTTTGGGTGAAGAGTATATTGGCTTACGTCCAACGATGAAGATCAAAGTGGGCGATAAAGTACAAAAAGGTCAGGTGATTTTCGAAGATAAGAAAAATCCTGGCGTAAAATATACGGCTTTAGCCAGTGGTACTATATTAGACATTAACCGGGGCGCCCAGCGTGTGCTGCAGTCTGTTGTTATTCAAGTGGAAGGTAACGAAAGCGTTTCCTTTGCTAAGTATGACGCCACTGCTCTTGATACGCTTGACTCGCAACTGGTCCGTGACAACCTGATTGAGTCAGGTTTATGGACTGCATTGCGTACTCGTCCTTTCAGCAAAGTGCCAGCCGTAGATTCTTCTGCTGCGGGTATATTTGTAACCGCCATTGATACGCAACCCCATGCTGCCGATCCCGTAGTGGTGATCCGCGAGCATAAAGAAGATTTTGCTAATGGTCTTAAAGTCTTAGCAAGACTTACCGAAGGTAAAGTTTACCTTTGCAAAGCGCCTGGCGCCGATATTCCTGCTGCTAATGCCCAAGTTGAAGAATTTGCCGGTGTTCACCCTGCAGGTCTTGTTGGTACTCATATCCATTTCCTACTTCCAGCTTCTGCAAAACGTACTGTTTGGCATGTCGGTTACCAAGATGTAATAGCCATTGGTCAGCTATTTACAACGGGTCAACTGAATACCGAACGTGTGGTTGCAATTGCCGGTCCTAAAGCGGCTAAGCCACGTTTGGTTCGCACTGTTTTAGGTGCAAGCATGACTGAGTTGACTGCTGGCGAAACCTTAGATGGTAACGTGCGTTTCATTTCAGGCTCTGTGCTGAATGGCCGTACTGCAGTTGGTCCTCAAGGATATTTAGGCCGTTACCATATGCAGGTCAGTCTGCTTGAAGAAGGTACTGAAAAAGAATTTTTGGGTTGGGTATTGCCTGGCGCCAACAAGTTCTCTATCACTCGCGCATTCCTTGGTCACTTAAGCTCTTCTCGTTTGTTCAATATGACAACGAGCACTGGTGGCTCGGACCGTGCAATGGTGCCAATCGGTAACTTTGAGCGTGTAATGCCTCTGGATATTCTTCCTACAATGTTACTGCGTGACCTGATTTCGGGTGACTTTGACGGTGCGGCTACCCTAGGCGCGTTAGAGTTAGATGAAGAAGATCTCGCACTGTGTACGTTCGTATGTCCAGGCAAATATGACTACGGTTCATATCTGCGTGACTGTTTAGATACGATCGAGAGGGAAGGCTAATGAGCTTGAAAGATTTTTTCGAACGTATTGAACCCGACTTCGAGAAAGGCGGTAAATACGAAAAGTTTTATGCCCTCTTCGAAGCGGCATACACCATTTTTTATACGCCAGGTAAAGTGAACAAGGGAAAAACCCATGTTCGCGATAACCTTGACCTAAAACGTATGATGATTACGGTTTGGGCCTGTGCATTTCCCGCGATGTTCGTCGGTATGTACAACGTAGGTTTACAAGCACAACTCGCATTAATTGCGGGTTTTGCGACCCCAGATGTATGGCAAGTGAGCTTGTTTGGCATGTTCGGTACTGAACTGACAGCAAACTCTGGTTGGCCTGCATTAATGTGGTATGGCGCCTGTTTCTTCCTACCTATCTACGCGGTGACGTTTGCTGTCGGTGGTATTTGGGAAGTGTTGTTTGCCTCTATCCGCGGTCATGAAGTTAACGAGGGTTTCTTCGTTACCTCTATCCTGTTCGCCTTAACTTTGCCAGCAACGATTCCATTATGGATGGTGGCACTAGGTATCACCTTCGGTGTGGTTGTGGCTAAGGAAGTGTTCGGTGGTACAGGGCGTAACTTCTTAAACCCAGCGCTTGCCGGTCGTGCATTCCTGTTCTTCGCTTACCCATTGAACATGTCTGGTGACACTACATGGGTTGTGGCTGACGGTTACTCTGGTGCGACTGCACTGAGTCAAGCTGCTGCGGGCAATTTGGATTATGCCTTCAACCAAAACTGGTGGGATGCGTTCTTCGGTTTCATTCCAGGTTCTGTCGGTGAAGTGTCTACGCTAGCGATTCTTTTAGGTGGTTTGGTCATCATCTATACCCGTATCGCATCATGGCGCATCGTGGGTGGTGTAATGCTGGGTATGATTGCCATTTCTACGCTGCTGAACGTTGTGGGTAGCGACACTAACCCAATGTTTGCAATGCCTTGGTACTGGCACTTAGTGTTAGGTGGTTTTGCATTTGGCATGATGTTTATGGCGACTGACCCAGTGTCTGCGTCATTCACTAACCAAGCTAAATGGGCATACGGTATCTTGATTGGTGCAATGGCTGTGTTTATCCGCGTGATTAACCCTGCGTTCCCAGAAGGCATGATGTTAGCGATTCTGTTTGCTAACTTGTTCGCGCCATTGTTCGACCACTTCGTGGTTCAGGCAAATATCAAGCGGAGGATTGCTCGTGGCTAGTAATAGAGATTCGTTCGGAAGAACGCTATTTATCGTCGTTGGCTTATGTCTAATTTGTGCGATATTTGTGTCGACTGCGGCAGTATTACTGCGCCCAACTCAAGCAGAAAATAAACTGCTTGATAAGCAAAAGTACATTCTGGAAGCTGCGGGTCTGATTGACACTAAAGCCGGTAAAGTGACTAAAGCGCAAATTTTGGAAACTTACGGTAAGCATATCGAAGCTAAGTTAGTTAACTTAAAAACCGGTGATTGGGTTGAAGGTGTTGACGCCAATACATTTGATCAACGCAAAGCGTCTCGCGATGTGAAAACCTCATTTGTACCTGAAAACGATATCGCTTCAGTTAAGCGTGTTTCAGAAGATGCAGTGGTTTATCTGGTTCGCGACGATCAAGGTAAGTTAACCAGTGTGATCCTGCCTATCCATGGTTATGGCTTGTGGTCGACTATGTATGCTTTCCTCGCGTTAGATGCTGATCTGAACACGATTCAAAGCTTAGTTTACTACGAGCAAGGCGAAACCCCTGGTCTGGGTGGTGAAGTCCAAAACGCTCAGTGGAAAGCGAAATGGCATGGTAAAAAGTTATTTGATGCGCAAGGTAATATTGCGATCAGCGTAACCAAAAACCCCGCTGTTGCTAGCACTGAATACGGTGTAGATGCATTATCCGGCGCGACTCTGACCAGTAACGGTGTTCAACACTCTCTGACGTTCTGGTTAGGTAAAGAAGGTTTTGCGAGTTTCATTGAAAAAGCACGCAATGGAGGTCTCAGCTAATGTCTGACGCTAAAGAACTGAAACAGGTTCTGACTGGACCTATCGTCAACAACAACCCGATTGCATTACAAGTCCTTGGTGTATGTAGTGCGTTAGCGGTAACGAGCAAGCTCGAAACTGCACTGGTAATGGCGTTGGCATTAACTGCGGTAACAGCGTTTTCGAACCTGTTTATCTCAATGATCCGTAATCATATTCCTAGTAGCGTACGTATTATCGTGCAGATGACCATTATTGCCTCTCTGGTAATTGTGGTTGACCAATTGCTGCAGGCTTATGCTTATCAGATTTCTAAGCAGTTATCGGTATTCGTGGGTCTTATCATTACGAACTGTATCGTAATGGGACGCGCTGAAGCCTATGCGATGAAAACACCACCAATGATGAGCTTTATGGATGGTATCGGTAACGGTTTAGGTTACGGTGCGATTCTGTTAGCCGTTGGCTTCGTGCGTGAACTGTTTGGTAACGGTTCTCTGTTCGGTGTTGAAATCCTGCACAAGATCTCTGATGGTGGTTGGTATCAACCAAATGGTTTGCTATTACTGCCGCCAAGTGCGTTCTTCCTAATCGGTATGCTGATTTGGATTATTCGTACCTATAAGCCAGAGCAAGTTGAAGCAAAAGGGTAATTGAGATGGAACATTATATTAGCCTGTTAATTCGCTCTGTTTTCATTGAAAACATGGCACTGGCCTTCTTCTTAGGTATGTGTACTTTCTTAGCGGTATCAAAGAAAGTGACTACCGCGATGGGCCTAGGGATTGCGGTAGTTGTAGTGTTAACTATCTCTGTTCCTGCTAACCAAGTTATTTACCAAGGGCTGTTAGCGCCTGGCGCACTGGCTTGGGCTGGTGCACCTGAAGCTGACTTAAGCTTCTTGAAATTCATTACCTTTATCGGTGTGATTGCGGCTTTAGTTCAAATTCTGGAAATGGCACTGGATAAGTACTTTCCTCCTTTGTACAACGCGTTAGGTATCTTCTTACCTCTGATCACTGTGAACTGTGCGATTTTCGGTGCGGTATCATTCATGGTTGAGCGTGACTACAAACTGGGCGAAAGTGTGGTGTTTGGTTTCGGCTCTGGAGTAGGTTGGGCATTAGCTATCGTATTGATGGCCGGTATCCGTGAGAAGCTGAAGTATGCCGATGTGCCCAATGGCCTGCGTGGTTTAGGTATTACCTTTATCACCGCTGGTTTAATGGCCTTAGGTTTCATGTCGTTTTCTGGTGTGTCTCTGTAAGAGACACCAAACGGCTTCTTGAATTGGACCTTCTAAGGATAAGTTAATGGATATTCTTGGTATTTTTAAATCTACTCCGCTTGAGGTTTACCTCGGTGTGAGTATGTTTACTGCTATCGTCCTAGTCTTAGTGTTAGTGATTTTATTTGCTAAATCTAAGCTAGTGTCTAGCGGTGACATCACGATCGGCATCAACGACGATCCTGAAAAAGCGATTACAACCGGTGCCGGTGGCAAGCTGTTAGGCGTGCTGGCGAACAACGGTATCTTCGTATCGAGTGCCTGTGGTGGCGGTGGTTCTTGTGGCCAATGTCGCGTAGTGGTTAAGTCTGGCGGCGGTGATATTCTGCCAACAGAATTGGACCACATCAGCAAGGGTGACGCCCGTAAAGGTTGTCGTCTGTCTTGCCAGGTGAACGTTAAGAACGACATGGAAATCGAGCTTGACGAAGAAATCTTCGGTATCAAGAAGTGGGAATGTACTGTTATCTCTAACGATAACAAGGCGACCTTCATTAAAGAACTGAAGCTGCAAATTCCTGATGGTGAATCTGTTCCGTTCCGTGCGGGTGGTTACATCCAGATCGAAGCGCCAGCACACCATGTTAAATATGCTGATTTCGACGTACCAGCAAAATACCGTGGTGACTGGGAGCACTTTGGTTTCTTCAATCTTGAATCTAAAGTTGACGAAGAAACGATCCGTGCTTACTCAATGGCTAACTACCCAGAAGAGTTCGGCATCATCATGTTAAACGTGCGTATCGCAACGCCACCTCCACGTAACTTGAGCTTACCATGCGGTAAGATGTCATCTTACATTTGGAGCCTAAAGGCTGGCGATAAAGTGACTATTTCTGGTCCATTCGGTGAATTCTTCGCGAAAGATACCAATGCAGAAATGGTGTTTATCGGTGGTGGTGCGGGTATGGCACCAATGCGTTCACACATTTTCGACCAACTGAAGCGTCTGAAGTCTAAGCGTAAGATGAGCTTCTGGTACGGTGCACGTTCTAAGCGTGAAATGTTCTACGTAGAAGACTTTGACGGCTTAGCGGCTGAAAACGACAACTTCGTATGGCATGTGGCCCTGTCCGATCCTCAACCTGAGGACAACTGGGATGGTTACACAGGTTTCATCCATAACGTATTGTATGAAAACTACCTGAAAGACCATGAAGCGCCAGAAGATTGTGAGTTCTACATGTGTGGACCTCCAATGATGAACGCGGCCGTGATCGGTATGTTGAAAAATCTTGGTGTCGAAGACGAAAACATCCTGTTGGATGACTTCGGCGGCTAATGTGAATTAGCCCAAGGTGAGAAGAGTTGCAGATGTGGAGTAAAGCTCTCATCTGCAACTTTTGCATTAAAGGGCATCCAAAAGAGTTGTTAGTCACTATGTTTAAAACCCTAGCGTTAAAAACCCCTGTGTTAAAAACCTCAGTGTTAAAGCATTCAGTGAACTGGCTGGTCCTTGTAGGTCTAGCCTTTTTTATTTCAGCCTGTAGCAAACAGGATGAGGTTATCTCCCTTGCGGGCAGCACAATGGGCACGACTTACCATATTAAAGTGGTTCCTAATGAGCAAATGCCCACGGCCCAGCTATTGCAGGCCGAAATTGACTTAGCCCTAGAGCAAGTCAATAACCAGATGTCGACCTATCGACCTAATTCAGAATTGTCCCGTTTCAACCAGTTACCGCTTGAGCAAAGTGTCGAAGTGTCGCCGGATACTGTCAAAGTGGTTAAAGAAGGCATGCGTTTGTATCACGTGACAGACAAAGCCTTAGACATTACCTTAGGGCCGCTGGTGAACTTATGGGGATTTGGCCCCGATAAGCGCCCAACCAAAGTGCCGACTCAAGCCGAGATTGATGCAGCTAAGGCTAAAACGGGTATCAGTGAGCTTTCTATCGAAGGCAATCGCTTAAGCAAGCATAACGCCCATTTGTACGTGGATTTGTCATCTATCGCCAAGGGCTTTGGCGTGGATAAAGTGGCTACTATTTTAGATAAATATCACGCAACGGGTTACTTAGTTGAAATTGGTGGCGAGCTGAGCATTAAAGGCACCAAAGGCGATGGCAGTTCGTGGCGTGTCGCCATAGAGAAGCCGACCGATGAGGGCATGGCGGTACAGCAGGTGATTGAACCGGGCACTATGGCCATGGCGACGTCGGGGGATTACCGCAATTATTATGAGGAAGAAGGTCAACGTTTTACCCATATAATCGATCCGCGTACCGGTTTGCCTATCAATCATAAGTTAGCATCTGTGACCGTTTTGCATAAAGAATGTATGACGGCCGATGGTTTTGCGACGGCGATGATGGTTTTAGGCACAGAAGCGTCATTGGAGCTTGCCAAGAAAGAACACTTGGCGATAATGCTAATAGAAAAGCAAGGCGAAGGATTTAAAGTCTACTACAGTGACGCCTTCAAGCCTTTCCTTAAGTAGTTGGAGTTAACATGAGCACTTTTATCGCGGCATTTGTGATTTTATTACTGTTCTTTTTGCTTATGTCGATAGGTTATCTCATCAAGCGCAAAGCCGTTGAAGGAAGCTGTGGCGGTTTAGGTGTATTAGGGATTGAAAAAGCCTGCGATTGTGATGATCCCTGCGACAAGCGTAAGCGTCGTATGGCCGCTGAAGAAGCGCGCCGAGCGAAGTTAACTAAAGACCGGATCATTTAATTATCCGCTTCAACTAAAATAGCCTCCTCTGGAGGCTATTTTTTTGCCTCAAATTTAGCATCGTTAAAATTAATCCTTGATTTATGAGGAGGATAGCAGGCTAATCTAAGCGATAATGAGAATGCTTTTTATCTTTAAGTTTGTGAAAAATAAAGAAAATTTGAGTTAGCTTGAAAACTGTACTAGGCTAGAAGCTTGATTTAGATCAATCTTTCACTCATATCAAGGATCGTAACTTATGAAAGGTCATCCAAAAGTGGTGGGACAACTCAATCGGGTGCTTACCTGTGAGTTAACGGCCATTAATCAATATTTTCTCCACGCCAGAATGTTCAAGCATTGGGGGCTGGAGAAGCTAAATCACGTCGAATACAAGAAATCCATCCAAGATATGAAACACGCCGATAAGCTTATTGAGCGGGTATTATTTTTAGAGGGATTACCGAATCTACAACAGCTCGAAAAACTGCGTATTGGCGAACACACTCAAGAGATGCTCGATTGCGATTTAGCCATGGTGCAGGAACAACTCTCGCTGTTGCGGGATGCCATTACACTCTGCGAAGTTGAGCAGGATTATGTCAGTCGCGATCTGCTCGAAGATATTCTTGAAGATGAAGAAGAGCATTTAGATTGGCTCGAGTCACAGCAGGAGCTGATTAGCTTAACTGGCATTCAAAACTATCTTCAATCGCAAATTAGTGAGTCATAGGAGCTGAATATGAAAGGTGATAAAGACGTCATCGATGCGTTAAATCGACTCCTAACCGGAGAGTTATCGGCGATGGATCAGTATTTTGTGCATGCCCATATGTACGAAGACTGGGGACTAAACGAACTCTATGAGCGTATTGCCCACGAGTCGGATGATGAAAAAGGCCATGCTGCCAAATTGGTACAGCGTATTTTATTCCTTGAAGGCGTGCCAAATGTGGCCGCGCGGGAAGCACTCAACATCGGCTCAAATGTTGAAGAGATGCTGCGTAACGATCTCGCCTATGAATACAAGGTGGCCGATGATTTACGTAAAGTCATCGCGTTGTGTGAGCAGAAAAAAGATTATCAAACCCGAGAGATCTTAGAAGTGCTGCTCGATGATACCGAATCTGACCATATGTATTGGTTAGAGAAACAGCTCGGTTTAATTGACCGCATTGGTTTAGCGAATTATCTGCAAACTAAGATGTAACAATATCCGATTGCGCGGCTCAAACACAAAGGCCAGTCATTTTATGACTGGCCTTTGTTTTGGGATTTTGAGTATTTAGTCTAACACTCTGTAAAAATTCGCTGTAGTAATGAGATGTTCTGTTTGAGGTGGATTGTTTAGCGATTCCTGTTATTTCATGAATATCTATTCTTTACAAATACTTGTTTACGTTTTTTCTCATCATTTTGGCTGTTGTTGGCTGGTAAAAATTGTTACCGTGTGAAGCTGTTTTTGCAGGCTTTTATGTTAAGTGGTTGGTTAACCAGACGGGAAGATGAATGAGATATATAAAACGTTCTCTAAGTTTGCAGTTAGTGGTAACTATCGTCGGTGCCCTCGCTGTACTGCTTACTTTAGTTGCCGCTTTGCTCGTGAATAAAGAAAGTAATAATACACGTAAGCAAGTGGATGCCGACATTTCGGCACTTGTAGCTCTCAAGGCGAATGAGATTGGTGGTTACTTTGTTGCCAAGGGGCAAGTAATCCACTCGGTATTTGCCGAGCCTAGGCTTATCAACTGGTTTAGTCAGTATCATGCCCGGGGCAGTAATCTGGCGCAGGATCAGCAATATCAAGATATTATTCTTATTTTCGCTCGTTTTCCGACCGTGATAGCGATGTGAAATCAGTATTCTTTGGTTCGGCAAACACCTTTGAGTATTTTGATCTTAATGGACGCTTCGATGGCGATCCTGATTATTACACTAATAAGCGTCCTTGGTGGCAGGAGGCGATTGACCAGCGTAGCTTGTTTGTGGGCGATCCTGCGGTCGATGCCAACGATGGTTCTATTTCTGCAACGGTTAAAACCCCAGTCTATAGTGCTAATGGCGAACTTATTGGCATTGGTGGTATGGATATTCTGATCGATACCATTGGTAAAAACCTGTTAGCACCGATTAAATACCGCAACTATGGCCAAGCCTTCCTGATGACGGATGAAGGTAAGCTAGTATATTTTCCTGGATTTTCAGACAAATTCCCTCCCGGCTCACTTGCTAATCAAGTTGATAGCCAATTTAAAGATACCTCCGGTTTTACAGCATTAATGCAACAAATGCAGCGCGAGCCTCAGGGGTTTGCCGAGGTCAGTTTTAATGGCGTATCACAGCGAGTGACCTTTGTGACTGTAGGCGGTGATTATCCTAAGCAGAAATGGCACTTAGCCTTTATGTTGCCCCATGAAGTAATTGAAGCGCCTGTTACCAAAGCCTTTTGGAATGCTTGTTTTGTTGCTTTGGGGATTATGCTTTTGGTCGGCATTACTGTCTGGTTGATGTTATTGCCTTTTAGACGCCAGCTCAGCAAATTACTCGATGCGATGGAAGATATTGCCGAAGGTGACAGTGATTTATCCCAACGTATTTTGATGGAACGGGAAGATGAGTTAGGTAAACTGGGTGATGCCTTCAACCGCTTTGCCGAAAAGGTGCAACAGATGTTACTGCACACTCGCAACTTAACCCAAGAGGTGGGCACTGGGGTGATGGATGCGCGCCAAGTGTGTGATTTAGCGGTATCTTCGGTATCATCGCAAAAACAACAAATCGATTCTGTCGCCACGGCAGCAACTCAAATGGCGCAGACGAGCCAAGAAATGGCGATAAGTGCTCAACGCGCAAATGATTTTGCCGAAAAGGCACAGACTCAGGCCCTTGGTGGTACGCAAATCGTGTCCCGTGCGACCGAAGGGATGAAGGCATTATCGGTTCAAGTCATCGAAGCGGCTAATGTGATTAAGCGGCTACGAAGCAGCTCAGAGCAAATTGGTGAAGTCTTGAGCGTGATCCGCAATATTGCCGACCAAACTAACTTGCTGGCATTGAACGCGGCCATCGAGGCGGCGCGGGCGGGTGATCAAGGTCGAGGCTTCGCCGTTGTTGCTGACGAAGTGCGCACGCTGGCTTTGCGTACCCAAGATTCTACCGCCAATATTCAAGGCATTATCCAAACCCTGCAACAAAGTGCGCTTCAGGCTGAACAAGTGATGGAATCAGGGGTTGAGCAGGCAAGAGTAGGGCAAGACTTAACCACGCAAGTCGAGCAAGCCCTCAGCGACATCGCCAGTGCGATTACGTCTATCCAGCAGCAAACGGTGGAAATTACCGTGGCGATAGGCCAGCAGGCAGTGGTTGCCGATGAAGTGGCGCAAAACGTGGTGAGCGTGCGTGGTTTATCCGATCAATCCCTATTGTCAAGCCAAGATCTCTCCCAAAGTCTACAAGGATTTGAGCAAGCAACTCGAGAACTGACACGTAATATTGGTCAATTTAAAATTTAAACGCTGTTGTTTTAAAACCAAAGGAGCCTTAGCGCTCCTTTGGCTTTTTTGGGAATGTTATGCTTGGATAAGGATGCTTGAGTCGATAGATGAACTTCGCGACTGCGTAAATATGTCCTAGATACTTGATTACTGTTTTTATATACAGTATTTTGGGTGTTGGAGGAACCTTTAGTGCGAAAAATCATTCATGTTGATATGGATTGCTACTTTGCTGCGGTGGAAATGCGAGACTTTCCCGAATACCGTGGTAAACCGCTGGCCGTTGGTGGTAGCCGTGAGCGGCGAGGGGTTATCAGCACCTGTAATTACAAAGCGCGCCGATTTGGTGTGCGCTCCGCTATGGCAACGGCTTATGCGCTTAAACTGTGCCCTGACTTAATCCTTGTCCCCGGTCGAATGCAGGTCTATAAGGAGGTATCGCAACAAATTCGCGCTATCTTCTCTCGATATACTGAATTGATTGAACCCCTCTCCCTCGATGAAGCCTACTTAGATGTTAGCGATTGCAAGCTGTTTAAGGGCTCTGCAACTCTGATTGCAGAAGCGATTCGCCATGATATTTTGGCCGAAACAGGGCTTACTGCTTCGGCTGGCGTTGCTCCTGTTAAATTCCTCGCCAAGGTGGCCTCTGACTTAAATAAACCTAATGGTTTGTATGTTATTTCGCCCGACAAGGTTCCTGAGTTTATTAAAACCTTATCCCTACGCAAGATCCCCGGTGTGGGGAAAGTCACCGCAGAAAAACTTTCCTCTTTAGGGTTGAATACCTGCGGCGATATACAAACTTATCCAAAACAAGACCTTATTACTCGTTTTGGCAAATTTGGTGCTGTATTAATTGAAAGATCCCATGGGATTGATGAGCGTGGGTTATCAGTGAGTCGCGAGCGTAAATCTGTCGGCGTCGAAACTACGTTGGCGCAGGATATTTACAGCCTCGAGCAGTGCCAGCAGGTAATGCCGGGATTAATACATGAGTTATCAACTCGCCTAAGTCGTAGTGCCAAGGATCGACAAATCCATAAGCAGGTGGTGAAGCTTAAATTCAGTGACTTTAAACAGACCACAATCGAGCATCGCAGTGACGAGGTATCCATAGTGATGTTTTATGAGTTACTGAGCCAAGCAATGGCAAGGCAAGAGGGCCGTGGAATTCGATTACTCGGGATTTCTGTTGGACTCGCCGAGAGTAAAGATACGCTTCAGCCAATCATGGCTCGCGAGACTAAGCAGTTGGATTTGGTATTTTAATATCAATCTTACTGGGCGGATCTCGCTCAGCGCTAATCAAACCTAACTTAGTTAACGCGATAATAAGCCTTACGCAGTGCATAAATAAAAGGTACAAAAAGACCGCATTGGTGAACTCTCTGCGGCCTTTGTCATTTAAGTCTGCTTAGTGACTATTCATCTGTAGCGACTATTCACCTTTAGCGGGAATGCGCTCTAGCACGGCTAATAGTAGATCCCAGTATTGACCAACGGTGGTGATATTGACCATTTCATCTGGGCCGTGCGGATAACGGATGGTCGGGCCAATCGACACCATGTCCATTTCTGGATAGGGCTTTTTAAACAGACCACATTCAAGGCCGGCGTGGATCACCATAATAACCGGTTCTTTATTGTAGATTGACTCATAGGTCTCACGCACAATTGCCATTACCGGCGAAGTGTTGTCTGGCTTCCAACCCGGGTAAGCACCGCTAAGTTCAATATCTGCACCCGCTAAGTTGGTTAACGCAGTAAGCATGCCTTCAACTTGGCTACGGCCAGAATCGATGAGCGAGCGAATTAAGCAAAGAATGCTGACTTCTTCATCGTTAGTGCTGATCACACCAACGTTGAGTGAGGTTTCGGTTACGCCAGTTACTTCATCACTCATGCGCATTACCCCGTTAGGGCAAACATGCAATAAGTCGATAAGGGTATTTTGGCTGTTTTCGCTCATCACGCGTTTTGGCGTTGGGATTTCGCTCAATACTAAGCGCATATCTGGGTCGGCAATGGCCAATTCGGCGCGGACTAAGGCTTCAAAAGCACGCACTTTTTCATTCAGTGCATCAACATTTTCAGCAGGTAACATAAAGCTGATATTGGCTTCGCGTGGGATAGCATTACGTAGTGAACCACCGGTAAATTGGGTTAACTCTAGGGCTAACTCATCGGCATTTTCGAACAGGAAGCGCGCCAAAATCTTGTTGGCGTTGCCACGACCCAAATGGATGTTGACCCCAGAGTGACCACCTTTTAAGCCCGATAAATGCAGGCTAAATGATGCATAACTTTGCTCCGACGCTTGCCATACCATAGGCAAAGTGATCTGAGCATCGACGCCGCCAGCGCAGCCCATATAGATCTCACCTTCTTGCTCTGAGTCGGTGTTGATCAGGATCTCGGCATCAAGCATACCTGCTTGTAGTCCAAAGGCGCCTGTCATACCGGCTTCTTCGTCAATGGTGAGCAGTACTTCGAGTGGACCGTGTTTGATGTCATCTGAGCCTAAAATCGCTAAGGCCGATGCCATACCAATGCCATTGTCGGCGCCTAAGGTTGTGCCTTTGGCTTTTACCCAGTCACCGTCAACATAGGCTTCGATAGGATCTTTGGTAAAGTCATGCACTTTGTCGGCATTTTTTTGCGGCACCATATCGATATGGGCTTGGATCACAACGACTTTACGATCTTCCATTCCCGCAGTTGCGGGTTTGCGAATGATTAAATTGCCGACGGCATCTTCTACTACATCGAGTTGCTTGCTCTTAGCCCAGGTTTGGATGTGTTGGCTGAGTGCTTGTTCATATTTGGAAGGGTGGGGAATTGCACAGATTTGTTCGAACCATTGCCATAAAGGCTGTGGGTATAACTGACTTAACGCTGTCACAGAAGGTCCCTCATCAGGTCTTGTGGGTATGGGGCAAATTTGCGCTAATCCTAACACATTCTGCTCGGGCGATTAATCATCTCGATAACTCCGTGTGCGTTTGTGGCAGCGAAAGTTGCCACCCTCTGTATTTTCGATAGTGGCAAAGCGATTTTTTGATTGGTAATTAAGCGTTATAGCGGGAATAATGCTGGCACAATAATGAAAAAGGATGGGTCATGTTTCAAGTTAACTTTATTGATGTACAAGCAGAAAATTCCATTTTTGATGGCGAAGGTTGGGATGCGGTTGTGGTGGTCACACCGGATCTCGTTTCTATCGGAATTGATGAGATCAGTTTGTTGGCCGAGCACGGTGCTAAGGTCGATAAGCGGGTTGGTAAGAGCCCGACGTTACTGTTTGCCCCCGGTTTAGCCGGTGGCCGTTTAATCATAGCGCCCGTCACTCAAGTGACTGATGATTATGCCGATGTGCGTATTTATGGCGATGCGGCAAGAGCCGCGATTGCTATCGCCAAAGACGCGGGGGCTAAGCGTCCGCTGCTTTATGTTGTTCCTTCAGCAACCCCTAAGTTTGGTTTTGCGACCGAAGTCGCGGCGTTGGCCTGTGGTCAAGAATTATGGCAAACCTTAGAGTTACGTGAGGCGACAGGTTTAACGCCGGCCTTTGAAGCGATAGGTTTATTGTCGTTATCATCTGAAAAGAGTCAATTGCTCAACGCATTAGAAGCTGGCCGTGTGTTGGCAAGAGATTTATGTGGTACTGAGCCTGAGCGTATGTCGGCGAAGGCCTTTGCTGAATATTGTTTGCAAGCCTTTAAAGGCAGTGTGATTAAAACCGCATTGGTGGAAGATCGGGATATCCTTGAACGGGATTATCCGCTGTTAAGTGCGGTGGCGCGTTCTTCCTTTGCTGTTGGCCGGCATCAACCGCGGGTGGTGAAACTCGAATATCTGCCCGACGGTGAGATTACTCGTACCTTCTTATTTGCTGGCAAAGGCGTGGTCTACGATACGGGCGGCGCCGATCTGAAAGTGGGCGGCGCAATGGCAGGCATGAGCCGCGATAAAGGCGGCGCCGCTGCAGTGGCTGGGTTATTTAAAACCTTGTCTATGCTTAAGCCTAAAGGGATCCGCGTAATTGCCGAACTGGGTTTAGTGCGTAATAGCATTGGCAGCGAAGCGTTTGTCACCGACGAAATTATCACCAGCCATGCGGGCGTGCGGGTACGCATTGGTAATACGGATGCGGAAGGGCGCTTAGTATTGGCAGACCTGTTAAGCCATCTACGGATCAAAGCAGTAACGGCTGTTAAGCCTGAGCTGTTTTCGGTTGCGACGCTCACGGGACATGTGGTGCGCTGCTACGGTAATTATCCCGCAGCGATTGAAAATGCGGTCGCTAGTGGTGCACTGTGCGCGCAGACACTTGCGTCACAAGCGAGCCACTGGGGCGAACCCTTTGAGGTTTCCACATTACGCCGTGAGGATTTTGCCAAGATCCGCGAAGTGTCTGGGGCGGCTGATATTTTATCTTCAAACAATGCGCCGTCTTCAGTAACTGCCCGCGGGCATCAATATCCTGCAGCCTTTCTACTTAAGGCGTCAGGTCTGTTTGAACACGGTGTTAATGCCGCTATTCCTTTAGCTTACACACACTTAGATATTGCGGGCAGTGCAACTGAGGGCGATCCGCTCTACGGTAAACCCACTGCCAGCCCCTTGGTTAGTTTGTATCAATATCTGATCAATCGTTAACGAAATAACGTAACAAATAGAAATAATTCTGTAATATCTTATTTATTAGGTGGTTACAGGGTTATTTCTGTTTTTATGTGATGCAGGTCGCCAATATTTTTGATGGTTTGTGTAATTTAATTACATTAAAAAGCCTTAATCAAAATAAATACAAAAAAAGCTTGTAATAAAACTACGAAAACATATAATAGTTTTCGTGGACAGGGCATTAAGCCTTTCCCCTCTAGTCTATCCAGGATGGATACCCTTCTCCAAGGACCCGAGTGACAAGTCGTCTCAACGGATTTGAGAATCTCTAGTTCCAAGGAACCGAGCCAAGCTTTACTAGAGTACTTAATCTCAACTTTACTTAGGAGTAATTGACTATGTCTTATACAGGCAACAACCATTTTTATTGGCAAAATACTTGGTTTAACACTGATGTTTTGCGTGGCGGTTTATTCGCTATGAGCTTTAAGGGCTAACTATCCCTTTAAACCTAGTTTCCATCATCCATCAACCTTTGTATCGCCTTTTTGGGCGTGTTTAGACTCAAGTAGCATATCGGTGTTTTTGCATGGGTATGCCAGGTTTTTCCCGCTAGCGCGGTAATGTACTTCCCCGAAAGGGACGCTTGAAACATGTCTTGCCTGCTCATTGAGCAGGCTTTTTTTTTAGCTTTTTTCTGTCGTTATGACGCAATGCCTCTCATTCCTTCCCATAAACGTAAAATTTTTTGCGGCCATCTTGCGATGACTACTCTTCGCAATAGTTAATTTAATTAGCTGTTTTTAAAACATAAAACCTTGTCATTAATCTATTCATCTTTTTGTACGACTTAAGAATGATGAATTTGTTACATTTGTCACATAAAATACAAATGCAAATCGTTCTCAATGGTGTTACCGTATGCGCACCTTGACAAAACTTGCTGAACGACTATGCGTTTTAATCTACTTCCTCTGGCGGCTGCGGTCACGCTAGCCTTGAATCCTTTGGCATTGATGGCTGAAGAACAAACCTCTTCTAAAACAGAGGCACAAGATCAAAATATCGAAAAAATCACAGTGATGGGTAAATACACTGTGAGTCGCAATATTGATACCGCGACAGGTCTAGGACTCACATTACGAGAAACGCCTCAGTCGGTCAGTATCATGACGGCAGATCGAATTGAAGATCAGGCGTTAAATACTGTGGTCGATGTGGTCAACAACACTGTGGGTTTATCATCTTCAAAAACCGACAATGTGCGTAGCGGTTTTTCGGCCCGCGGTTTTACCGTGCAAAACTATCAAATTGATGGTGTGCCTTTATCTTGGAGTTTAGGCGGTGATGCTGGCGAAACGGTATCAGATGTGTCTATCTACGAGCGCGTTGAAGTCGTGCGTGGCGCTACCGGATTATTAACTGGCGCTGGCGATCCTTCCGCCTCGATTAACTTAGTGCGTAAGCATGCTGACAGTTCTGATCTTAAAGGTTATGTGGATGTCGCCACTGGAAGTTGGGATAAAAAACAAGTCACCGCGGATGTGTCTAATGGTCTGAATGAAGACGGTAGTGTGCGTGGCCGTTTGGTCGCTAAGTATGTGAATAGCGATTCCTATCAAGATCTATATCAAGACCGTAAAACCATTCTCTATGGTGTTGTCGATAGCGATATCACCGCCAACACTTTACTGCGTGTCGGTGGTAGCTATAACCACAACGATCCGAAAGGGGCGATGTGGGGCGCATTGCCCGCCGTCTTTAGCGATGGTTCTGCCACAGATTGGGATACATCGACCACTACAGCCGCCGATTGGAGCCGCTGGGAAACTAAAAACATTAACTACTTTGCTAACCTAAATCATTACTTTAGCAATGGCTGGCAAATGGTGGCCAACTACAACCGCATGGAATATGAAACCACCACTAAGATGATTTACATGTCGGGTTTACTCGATAAAGACACGGGGGCGGGGCTTAGTGGTCAGCGTTATCACAGCCATGGTGAAAGTAACTCGAATAACTTTGATGTGCAGCTTAAGGGCGACTATGACCTCTTTGGTCAAACCCATGAGTTTGTGACGGGGGCTTTGTATAGTAAGCAAAAATCCTACGCTGATACCTATGAGCCTATCCGTGACAATATGACGGGTTGGGACTCACAAGTGGTCGATAACTTCTACAAATGGCAACAAAATCAGTTTGCTGAGCCTGAATGGTCGAGCAATGCGAACCGTCAACTGAATATGGATACCGAGCAAAAAGGTTTCTACGCGGCGACCCGCTTGACCATTACCGATGATTTTAAACTGATTGCCGGTGGACGTATTTCAAGCTGGAACCGTGAAGGCGTGAGCTATGGTACCGATACTAACTTTGGTGATGATGGCGTGTTTGTGCCCTATGTTGGCACCTTGTACGATATCAATGACGCGCATCGTATTTACGCCAGTTATACCGGGATTTTTAATCCGCAGAATTATTTCGATGCCAATCAAGAATACTTAGACCCATTAGAGGGCAAAGCCTACGAATTAGGTTTGAAGAGTTCCTATCTTGACGATCGCTTACATACCACAGTGGCCTTGTTCCAAATTGACCAAGATAACTTGGCAACCTTAGCCGGAACGATTGTTATCGGTGGTCAACCCGTGAATTACTATGAGGCTGCACAAGGCACTAAGAGTAAGGGTTTTGAGTTAGAAGTCGTTGGTGAGCCTGCCGATGGCTGGAATATCTCTGCGGGTTACTCGCAATTTAATGCCGAAGATGCAGAGGGTAAGCGAGTCGCAACTACCAGTCCGCAGAAGCAATTTAAACTGTTTACCACCTATCAATTTGTGGACTTATTGCCTGAGTTAACCATTGGTGGTGGAGTGAATTGGCAAAGTAACAGTTACTCAGAGGGTGGTGGTACAACAATCAAACAGGGTGGCTATTCCTTAGTGAATCTAATGGCGCGCTACGATCTGGCTGAAGACATGGATTTGCAGTTTAACCTAGAGAATCTGCTGGATGAGAAATATTATGCCTATATGTCAGCGTCTGGCCTAGCATACAGTGTGTATCACTACGGTGCTCCACGTAACTTTACCGTCAGCTTTAACTATCGCTTTTAAGCATTTTTCCCGTTGAACTCAAAAAGCCGATGCCCTTAAGGGCGCTGGCTTTTTGCTATCGACTTCGATCCCATAGGCTGCGCAGATGCAGCCTAATATGCCTGTATGGGAAAACCATTGTACTGTTTTGTGATTATTTCGCTTTAAAAACAATGCGCTGTTAATCCTGAACGACGTTTGAATTTTTCCTAGATTAAGACTGGTATGCTAACCCCTATTTACAGTGAACTTTAATGTAAATTAAGTGCGGTGGTTTTTTGTTCTGTTTAGCGATTTCTATCAATAAAATCCCTATCAATTTTCTGGCCTGACCAGCACAAACTCCCTATAATCCCCTGCGAAAAACACTGCTACATAGTGTTTACATTTTTAGACCCTACCTACTTAAAAATAAAAGGAACCCAGTTCCATGTTAGAAAAGCTGTTCAAACTGAAACAAAATCAAACGAGCCTCAAGCAGGAAGCGATAGCAGGTTTGACAACATTTATGACGATGGCCTACATCATTTTTGTGAATCCCATGATGTTAGCCGATGCGGGTATGGATCATGGCGCCGTGTTTGTGGCTACCTGTTTAGCTGCGGCCGTAGGTTGTATCGTGATGGGTCTGATGGCGAATTATCCTATCGCGCTCGCCCCAGGTATGGGACTCAATGCCTTTTTTACCTACACTGTGGTGGGTGAGATGGGCTACAGCTGGGAAACGGCACTCGGTGCGGTTTTCTTATCGGGGATCTGCTTTCTAATCCTATCTTTAGTGCGTATTCGCGAGTGGATTGTTAACAGTATTCCTATGTCGCTGCGTATTGGTATTGCTGCGGGTATTGGTCTGTTCTTAGCGCTGATCGGCCTTAAGAGTGCAGGCATTGTAGTGGCAAGCCCTGCAACCTTAGTGACCATGGGCGATATTACTGCGTTTCCGGCGGTGATGGCGGTATTAGGTTTCTTCCTGATTATTGCTATGGTGCAGCGTGGCATGAAGTCAGCGGTGATTTTAAGTATCCTGATCATTACTGGGCTTGGATTGGTGTTTGGCGATGTGCATTACAACGGCATCGTCTCTATGCCGCCTTCAATTGCGCCCACGTTTATGGCGATGGATTTATCCCAAGTGTTTGAAGTAACGATGCTCTCAGTGGTGTTTGCCTTCTTATTTGTGGATTTGTTTGATACTTCAGGCACCTTGGTTGCGGTTGCACAGCGTGGTGGCTTTCTCGATGAAAAGGGCCGTTTACCTCGATTAAATCGTGCCTTAACCGCTGACAGTTTAGCGACGATTGCGGGAGCAGCTTTGGGGACTTCTACCACCACCAGTTATATCGAAAGTACTGCTGGGGTGAGTGCGGGCGGTCGAACTGGCTTAACGGCGGTGGTGGTTGGTTTGCTGTTTATCTTGGCATTATTTTTATCGCCTTTAGCAGGGATGATCCCCGCCTATGCCACGGCAGGTACGCTGTTTTATGTGGCTATTCTGATGATGTCAGGGTTGGTTCACGTTGAATGGGAAGACTTAACTGAGGCTGCGCCTGTAGTCGTGGTGTGTATCCTGATGCCGCTGACCTTCTCGATTGCGACGGGGATTGCACTGGGAATTATTTCCTATGCGGCCATCAAACTGTTAACGGGTCGGTTTAGCGATTTAAATATCGGTGTGCTTGTGCTCGCGGCGATGTTTATTGCGAAATTTATTTACGGCTGATACTTAGAACGAGTTGCCGTTTAAGGGATATTTTTTGAGGGTCATCTAATCGATGGCCCTTTTTAATGCGCGATCCCAAGCAGAATTGAAAATTTCTACCCGCATCCAGCCCTCTGACTACCAATTATCTAGCGGATTAGGTATAAGGATTGTACGGTTATTTTCTACAAATGAATAATGAACTTAAGTGAGATAGCGTATCGCCGCGTGGTGGTGAAGTTGGGGACGAGTGTGCTGACCTCTGGCAGTAAACAGCTAGATAAAGCCCATATGGTTGAGCTTGCTCGTCAAATGGCCGCACTGATGAGATCAGGGGTCGAAGTCGTATTATGTACTTCTGGGGCAATTGCCGCAGGACGCGAACATCTCCAATACCCGGTATTGCCCGACACTATGGCTAACAAACAGTTATTAGCCGCTGTCGGGCAGAGTCAGCTTATTCTCGCTTGGGCGCAACTCTTTAGCATCTACGGTTTACATGTGGGCCAATTGCTGTTGACCCGTGCAGACCTACACGATAGAGAGCGCTATTTGAATGCCCGCGATACGCTTAATGCCTTGCTGGCACACAATATTATCCCCATCATCAATGAAAATGATGCGGTTGCAACTAACGAAATCAAAGTGGGTGACAACGACAACTTGTCAGCGCGCGCAGCATTGCTGTGTGATGCTGATCTGTTGATTTTGTTGACGGATCAAAAGGGCTTATTCGATGCTGATCCACGCACCAATCCCAATGCCAAACTGATTTCGCAGGTTGAGAAAATTGATGACAGTTTGCGCCTGTTAGCGGGTGGTTCGGTCTCGGGGTTAGGCACCGGGGGGATGTCGACTAAGCTCGAAGCGGCCGATATCGCTCGTCGTGCGGGGATTGAAGTGGTCATTGCCTCGGGCCATCATCCTGATGTGATTAAAAAGGTGGTCGCTAAAGAATCCATTGGCACCCATTTTAGTGCCATCGAAAATCCGTTAGAGAGCCGTAAACAGTGGATTTTAGCGGGACCCGCCGCCCAAGGTTCACTGGTGCTCGATGCGGGCGCCGTTAAAGCCGTGACCGAAAAAGGTCGCAGCCTGTTATCGAAGGGCATTATTGGCGTTAAAGGGGAATTTGAACGCGGGGCAACCCTGCAATTGGTTGACCAAAAAGGCAAAATCATTGCCAGAGGCATAACTCGTTACTGTGGTGAGGCCTTAGGGTTAATTGCAGGTAAACATTCCGACGAAATCGAGTCTGTACTCGGTTACGATTATGGTGACGCAATAGTGCACCGCAACGACATGGTCGTCTTATAAGCGAGGTCTGTTTTGAGTCAAACTAATCAAGCGCAATATTTACAACAACTGGGTAGTCAAGCTAAGCAAGCCAGCTATGCCTTAGCAAATCTAAGCGCCGCACAGAAAGCGGATTTACTCGAGGCGATTGCCGAGGCCTTGACGCAGAACACTCAGGCTATTCTTGCGGCGAACGCCAAGGACGTTGTAGCCGCAAAGGCTGATGGTTTGAGTGATGCGATGATCGACCGTCTATTACTGACCGAGTCGCGCCTAGCGGGGATTATCGGTGACATTAGCGATGTGGTTCGCCTTGCCGATCCCGTTGGCGAAGAGTTCGGTAGCCGAGTGTTGGACAATGGCTTAAGGCTCACGCGCCGCCGAGTCCCGCTTGGGGTGATTGGGGTTATCTATGAGGCACGGCCGAATGTAACGGTCGA
>NZ_AKZL01000015.1:0-70629 GCF_000282755.1 Shewanella sp. POL2 | reverse complement strand
TAGATTACTAGGCTGCTCACCTTTTAATGCCGCCCGAATACGTAGCTGAATACTGGTATGGTCGGATTGTTCTGGTGTATTAGCGAGTTGCGCTCTGATGGGATTTAAATCGACGTAAATCATGCAAGCTAGCACAGCGGCTTCATCGAGTAATGCTTGGGATTTAAACCGCCCCTCCCAGAAACGACCTGTACAGTTATCTTCTTGATTTGCTTGCCTTGCAATCGGTTCATTGAGACAGCGCATAAACCAGCTAATGTCGCATAATCGACTACGATAAAGGGCGATTGAATGCTTTAATCGGTTGACCTGATGGGCTTCAACTAACTCACCTTTAACGAATTTTTGCGTTAATTCATCGCCTTTAAACAACTTATGCCACTGCTCAAGCACTTGGCGGTCAGTCCAACGATTTGCCGCCTCGATATCGACTCGCAGCACCACATGCAGATGATTAGACATCACCACATAAGCAGCTACATCAATTGCAAAAACAGCTTCAAGTTCAAACATTAGCGATTCTACCCAACCACGGCGATGGTCGTAGTTTTTACCCGAGTAACTATCATCACCACATAAAAATGCCCGCCGAACAACGCGGCTACAGCAATGGTAATAAGATGTGTCTTCAAGACTTATCTGAGTTCTACGAGGGCGCGGCATACAAACCTCCTTGTTCAATGCTTAACCAAAGCATAGTCGGAGGTTAGCTACAGCGCCATTAAGGGTGGGTGTCCAAGTTTTGCTTGGAGATGTCAGCCTTTACTCGGGTCGCAGCTGGGCCAATGCCCAGCAATATGAAGCCGCCTCAACAAACGCTGGCAGCACTACGGAGCAAATCAAGGTCAATAATCCCAGTGCTGGCTGGTATTACATTACGCTCCAAAGTGAAGGCCAAAGTACAGGTGTGGCCCTTCAAGTAGATTTACGTTAATCAGCCGCGCTATTGCGGTATAAGCTAAAAGCAAAAATCCCTGCCTAGCAGGGATTTTTATTATTTCAATCGGTTAGCACACTAAGGCAGCTTTAGCTTTAGCTTTAGCTTTAGCTTTAGCTTTAGCTTTAGCTTTAGCTTTAGCTTTAGCTCTAGCTTTAGCCTTGCCTCAAACTCACACTCTGCGTGGTCGATTGCTTAGTAAACCAGCCATTGTAAACCGCGATTAAAAGTAGAAATTAATCTGACACAGAATGATGAATAGTCTCAGCAGCACGATTAAGGATGAGTGACCAGATTTGCTCTGTCGATCACTCAAAACTCATAACGATTAAGCTAACGGGTGAGCAAAAGCGTAGCTTTTGCGAGTCCAGCAAATGAAGTGAGCGACAGTTGAGCGCATTGTTAGGCCTCCGTTGGCACATTTGTTATTGATTCTATTTTGATATCTCCGTCAAATAGCTCTGCAATATATGCTGAAATGCTGTCTGAAAACTCATCTATTAGAGCAAGGCCATCAGAGTCAAAGTCATTGTCGGCTTGAAGTATGAGCCGCTCTCCGTCCCAAGTGCAGGTGACATTGCTGTGCCACGGATGGTGCTCCACGAATTCTGTGGTGATATCAATAGCTGCCTCAGCGCCGGAAGATTTAGGAACTCCATAACAGGCTAAGATGAATCTATACATGAAGGCCTAACGTCTTAGTATTTATGCGCTGCGCTGTTTGCGGGGCATAAATCGCTTGTTGGACTTGGCCTCTGCCACATCCATGTCAATTGGTATAAATGATGCTATAGGAATTTATTTTTTGCGGTAGCGTTTTTTATACAGTTTGATGATTAATCACTTGATATCGCTTTAGCTTTTTTATTCTGTCACGCTCAATTTCGACTGATTGTTGACCTTGGTTGGCAGCATTTGGGGCCCACATTCAACCTGACACTCACACCTTATCCCTTCATAGGTTTAACCCCAGAAAGCAGGCTACTTTTTTGCTGTCGGTTACGCAGCATCGTCTTGAGGGGATGGTTATCCTGACAGAGATATTGGCTGATTTTGGGGCAAAAACGCGTTAGCTATTTACTCTAAGTCGTTGACTTTAGCTTTAGACTTTTATGGATAACACCCACACTTTGGGGTAAGAATATGGGCCATAATCGCCAAGCCGCCCCATATTTTATCCCTGCGTTCGAAGGGAGCGACTAGATCGGATTATTAGCTTTTCGCTGGTCCCAAATAATCAAACAAGCGCTTCCTTTGCTCTTTATTTAACGCGTAGTAACTAAACTCTATATGTTCGCCGTTAGCCTCTAATAGCTGTATTTGCTTTGGATACTGCGAGGTAACTTTATAGCCACAATATGAGGCTTTATCTATCTTCTGGACTTCACCATAGGTCGAAACAAGAATGTTCTGGTCGTCTATTGTGATTGAAAATGAATCAACTTTTGAATTCCCAGTGTTGAAGAGGAGTAACCATAGGGGAATGAGAATATTCACAGCCAGAAAAACAATAAACATCAGCAAAAAAGTATATCGATCTGTGTCTGAACCAACGATGGTGAGTAACCCTAATTGTGGGAGGAGTAGTGTTAACGCAGTCTTATAGAGCCTGTCGAGAATGCTCTGCAAATTTGTTTGTTTTAAATCCATTTATACATACCAGAAGCTAGCGCCTTATTCGTGCATATGCGCGTTTATCTCGTGAGAACACAGGAAACGCGCACTGTGAACTATTTTTGAAAATAAGCGTTTAGATTGGTGTTGAGATGCAGCTTAATGCGTCGATAGGTCAGCTTATTTACTCAATCAACGCAACCTGATTAAGTGCGATACAGCACCTTAACCACATGCCAGCCAAACTTGGTTTTAACGAGATGTGGCACCAGTAGCTCACCGGAAAAAGCGACTTTATCGAACTGCGGCACCATTTGCCCACGCTTAAACTCACCGAGATCGCCGCCCTTTTTCGCTGAGGGACATGAGGAATAACGTTTCGCTAAGGCGCCAAAATTAGCACCGTTATTCAATTGCTTAATAATATCTTCCGCCTGCTCTTTGTGTTTAACAAGGATATGCACTGCGGCTGCGGTTTTAAACATCTTGCACTCTCTTTATCAAAAACAGCGGTGCAATTAAGTTGCACCGCCGTTATATCTTTGCCTATGAAAAATAAGTATTACTGACCCAAAATCTTCTGCCACCACTGCAACGGCTCGCCGCAGTTTTTAGCTGGATTATAAGTGCCTCTCAGGGCGGGTAATGCCTCAGTATTACTGCATCCCGCTTCCTTGGCTTCACCCGTATCTCGGTCAAAATAGCCTTGGATCACACCCGATGGCGGAATAGAACGCAGCCCAATGGGTGGACGCTCCTTCAAGAAGGCTTGGTATACCGCCATCGCACCGCTGCTACCATAAAGAGTGGTTTTACCATTATCGTCGCGACCGACCCAAATCGCAGCCACGTTACGCTCATCAAAACCGGCGAACCAAGAATCACGGCTATCGTTACTGGTACCAGTTTTACCCGCCAGCGCCACACCGGGGAAGGCATTGCCTAAGCGCGTTGCCGTACCCGAGCGCACCACTTGCTGCATGGCATATTGCACCAAAAAGTCGGTATCTGGCGTAATCGCTTGCTCTTTGGCTGAACGCGTTACGGGTAAAGGCTGATTATCACTATCGAGCACTGCGGTGACTGTGGTGAGTTTACGGTAAGCGCCGCTATCGGCGAGGGTTTGATAAACCTGCGCCACCATTAAGGGCGAGCCATTCACCGCGCCCAGTAGCATCGATGGATATTCGTTAAGCGGCTCCGACCAGCCCGACTTAGCCAAGGTGGTTGCCACGGCATCGACCCCAACGGCAATCCCAAGGTTTACCGTCGGCACGTTCATCGATTTTTTAAGCGCCGTTAACAACGAAACTTGGCCGCTAAAGGTCTTATCAAAGTTCTGCGGTGACCAGGTTTTGCCTTGCTCATTCTTTAGGGTAATCGGCTGATCTTTAAGTGGCGTGGCCAAAGTAAATTGACTATTTGGTGCCAAAGCGGTGGCGTACACAAATGGCTTGATAAGCGAGCCAATCGGTCTGCGGATCTCCACTGCGCGGTTATAACCGTCAAAGCCCGGCGTTTTATCACCCACCATAGCCGCGATACCGCCAGTGTATTTGTCGGTGACCACCATACCAATCTGCAACGACTTATTGCCCTTATCTAAGCTCTTAAAGGTTTGAGTCACGGCAATTTCGGCGGCCTCCTGCGCCATTGGATCGAGTGTGGTATAAATCTTCACCCCAGATTGTTTTAATAACGCATCGCCGTAGCGCTCATTAACCTCTTGTTTAACCAAGGCATAAAACGCAGGTAATTTTTGATGCACAGGCTTATTGGCATTACGCAAACCTAAGGGCGACTCCACCGCCACCTTGTATTGCGCGGTAGTCAGCTCGCCCGACTCCATCAATAACCGCAGCACTAAATCGCGGCGCTCTAAGCTGCGCTCTGGGTAGCGCCATGGGTTGTAGTAAGATGGCCCCTTAATCGCCGCCACTAAAAAGGCTTGCTGCGCCGTGGTTAACTCACCGATGGGACGACCAAAATAGAATTGCGAAGCCAGCCCCATACCATGCACGGCACGGGATTTATCTTGCCCCATATACACTTCGTTGAGATAAGCCTCGAGAATTTCTTCCTTGCTGTAACGAAAATCAATAATTACCGCCATTAAGGCTTCGCGAACCTTACGCAACAATGAGCGCTCGCTTGAAAGAAAGAAGTTTTTCGCCAACTGCTGGGTCAGTGTCGAACCGCCCTGCACGGTACGCCCTGCGCTGATATTTACAAAAGCAGCACGCAGAATCGCGAAGGGGTTCACCCCGTGGTGCTCGTAAAAACTGCGGTCTTCCACCAGCAATAGTGCCTGCACAATATGTTTGGGCATATCTTCGGTAGAGACAAAGAGCCTGTCTTCGCCATCGCCCGTGATCATGCGGTCAAGTAAAACGGGTTCTAAATGGAATACCGCTAACTGGCGCTTATCCTCCATTCGGGCAATAGAGCTGACGCCTTCGCTATCGAAGGTGATCATCACTCGCTGTTCTGGCTGATCGCCTTCGGGATGTAAAAAGGGTCGACGCCATAATTCGATTTTGGTGCTCGATGCCGAAAACTCGCCTACCTCGCGGGGGTTCGCCACTTTGCGATAGCCAAGTAGTTTTAACTCGGCCATCAACTGTGGATGACTCACCGCTGCTCCTGGGTATAAGGCCATGGAACGGCTAAAAACTTGTGCAGGTAAATGCCATTTTTGCCCTTCAAACTTACGGGCGATAATTTGGTCGAGGTAAATACCGTAGAAGGTCACAACGGCGAGGCCGATTAAGGCGAGCTTCCAGGTGAGCGACCAAATTTGCCCAAATAGGCCACGGCTTCGCTTCGCTTTACGTTGGGCTGGCGCTTTTTTTGTCGTATGAGTTGTCATATCTACTTCATCATTTATGCGTTAACGGCATCAGTCACAGGCACAACACAAGGTTGTAAATCAAAGCAGTCTAAAGGCTATGACTGAGATAAACCTAAGGTTTTCTTCTTGGTATATTTTGTCGGTAGCGTATTGGCAGGGGCGTCCGGCCACAGGTGTTTAGGGTAACGCCCACGCATTTCTTTTTTCACTTCAACATAGGGCCCTTGCCAAAAACTGGCGAGATCTGCCGTCAGTGCCAAAGGGCGCTGCGCCGGAGACAGCAACTCCATCGTCACCTTCAGCTTACCTTGGGCTAGTAGCGGGCTGTCAGCCATACCAAAGGTTTCCTGCAAGCGAACCCGCAGTAAGGCGCGACCCGAAGTCTCGTAAACTATGGGCGCGAAAGTGCCCGTGGCTAAAGGCCATGAGGTCGGCAACAGTGCATCAAGCGCCTGCTGCTGCGACCAACTCAATTGATTCATCACTAAACTAAAGCAATCGAGTTTTTGTAATTGCGGCAGATTATTCACATTTTCAAGGTAAGGCGCCAGCCATGTTTCAAGGTTTGCCAGCAGCGCGGCATCGCTCATATCCGGCCAATCAGCATTCGGATCTAACTCACGCGCTAAATGCAATCGCGCTTGAAACTGCGCTAAGTTATCGTGCCAATTAAGAATTTGTAAGCCTTGCTGACGGATATAACTCACTAATGCCGCCACAATTTGCGCCCGATTAGGGTTAGCAATCGTCTCGGATTTCAGTAATATCTGCCCGACTTTTGCTTGCCGCTCAGCAACAGCGCGACCTTTGGTTTCATCCCAACCGCACTGCTCATGAGTATCAACTAAGTCGGCTAACTCATGATCAAATAGGCTCGGTTGCAACGGACAAGCTAAATAGATCCGCCCAGCATTTTTACCTTCGGTTTCTTGAAAATCAGCCACCACCAACCAAGGCGTTTGCGCTAAGGCATCTTCAGCGTTGAGCACCACACCCGTTCCATTGGCCAATTGATAACCCTCGACACCGCGGGATTTGGCGATGCGATCGGGATAAGCCTGCGCCAACAGTAAACCGACATCCTGATGATGCGCATGGGAGGCGATGGCCACTAAATCGGCCTGAGTGAATTGCTTATCTAGCGCCAGCTTTTTAAGCCATTGCTTGGCCTGCTGCCCCGCACTGCCTTGGGTGGCAAAATGCAAGTAATTCATGATATCTGCGCCTTTGCGTGGCAATCCCCGCGCCTCTAAAATGCCCGCGAGCAGGCAGGCCAAGGCCGCAAGTTCTGTAGAATGGGATTTAGCAGCTAATAACATGTGCGCGAGGCGCGGATGACAGCCCAGCTCATAGGCGGCTTTACCATGCTGAGTGAGTTTGTTTTGCCCATCGACCACACCTAAGTGCTGCAGCAGTTGCCACGCCAGCGCTTCGTTCACGCTCGGCGGCGCTGTCAATAACAGCAAATCGCTGAAGGATTTTGCGCCCCAATAGGCACAGTCATGGGCCATTGAGACTAAATCGGCTTGGCTGATTTCGGGCTCATCGGCTTTGAGCAGACGTTGATGCTCTTCTTGGCCCCATAATCGAATACACACGCCCGCCGCTAAACGGCCAGCGCGACCAGCACGTTGGGTTGCCGAAGCTTGGCTAATACGTTTAAGGCTTAAGCGCGTGACCCCAGTTTTAGGGTTAAAACTCGCTTGGCGTTTATAGCCACTATCGATAACCAGCCCAATGCCTTCAATGGTGAGGCTCGACTCGGCAACGTTGGTGGAGAGCACTATTTTGCGCCTGCCACTATCGTCTGCCTTAATCGCCCTATCCTGTTCCTGCGCGGACAACTCGCCATAAAGCGGACAAATTGCCACACGGCTACCATCGAGGCGCTCCGCCAAATACTGCGCCACCCTGAGGATTTCCGCCTTACCGGGTAAAAACACCAGTATATCCTGCGGGCCGTTATCACCTACGGATGTCGCGGCATCGAGCACAACGCGGCTCAGATGGTCGAGCCAATGCTGCTGGCCCGCGACTGCACGGTAGATGATTTCAACCGGAAAACTGCGCCCCTCACTCTTAAGCAGGGCTGCGTTTGGCATTAACTCACTGAGCGCAAGGCCAGATAAGGTTGCCGACATGGCGAGGATTTTTAAGTCATCCCGCAGTGAGCTTTGCACTTCAAGAGCCAAGGCTAAACCAAGATCTGTGGTCAAATGTCGCTCGTGGATCTCATCGAAAATGATCATATCGATCCCCGTCAATTCAGGATCTTGCTGGATCATTCGGGTTAATATCCCTTCGGTAACGATCTCAAGCCGAGTCTCACCACTGACCTTGGCCTCGCCACGCACCCTAAAACCGACCTCTTGCCCTACCGCCTGTTGCCGACAATTGGCAATAAATTGCGCCACACTGCGAGCGGCCACACGTCGAGGTTCCAGCATTAAAATCCGCCCAGAAACCTCAGCCCAATCCAAGATGGCTAAAGGCAATGCGGTAGATTTACCCGCGCCTGTGGGTGCCTCGAGGATCACTTGGGCATGCGTTGCAAAGGCATCACGCAGAGATGGCAGTAAGGAATGAATAGGTAGATTGTTCAATGCAACAGTATCAACAGGGAAAAATAATGTGGCAGTTTAACATAGGCCTTAGGCAGTGTCCCTCCCGCGGCCTTCGCTTTGATACGTGACTGTTTTGTTTGGCATTGGCTTGCTAAAAATAGCATCGCCCCGACAGCAAGGCTCTCGGGGCGCCAAAAGTACAAATAAGCCGAGTTAGAACTGATAGGTCAGCTTAGCCCAGAGATTACGCCCCGGCTCATTAACCCTAAACATGGCTTCGCTGCCAGGCAGATCATTACCCGTACCGGCCTTACTCACATGTTCGGCGTAGGTTGCATCAAACAGGTTTTCGACACCGAAGATAAGGGATAAATCCTTGCTGTATGACCAAGAAGCATTGAGTGCCAAGGTACCAAAGCCACTACTTGGGCCTAAGTCTTGGCCCACAATATTGCCGTGACCTAAGGTATAACGATCCTGCGATGCAACTAGCCGCCACTGCGCCGCCATTGTCCAAGCTTGCCATTGATAATTAACAATTAATCTTGCCTCTAACGGTGATATTTGCCCAAGTGCGACCTTGTCGGTATCGTTTTCACCATGGGTATAACTTAAGGTAAGTTGAGTCGACCATTGATCATTAAACGCATAGTCTAGGCTTGCTTCGCCACCGAATAAGCTGGCATCGATATTACGGGCTACCGTGGTGTTGCTGGTCGAATCAATCAGAATATAGTCATTAATCTCACCGTAAAAGAGTGACACTGACGCTTCAACCGGACCTTGGTAAATCCAGCCTATATCAAATTGATTGGTCGTTTCAGCCTTAAGATCAAAGGCTTTTTGTGCGGGATTATCGGCGCTAGCCTTCATGATCTCCCAATAGTCTGGCACGCGCTGCGCCGAGCCAAATCCAGCATAGTATTGATGAGCATCGAGTTGATATTCATAACGCACATAACCGCTGTAGAGGGTATCCTCCCGCTCACCCTGCTGGGCGATTAACAATTCGCTATCCCAGCGATCAACTCTCAGTCCTGCGTGCAAACTACTGTTACCTGAACCTTGGTTATCAAAGCCATAACGGGATTCGGCAAACAGGCCATAGTTTTTATAGCGCATATCTTCCTTAAACGGCTTATTGAGTAAGTCGTCTAAACCAACATCCCCCGTTGCCATGCTGCGGCCATCATGGGCGCTAGACATATAATCCAGCCCCAATGTTAATTCGAGACCATCGAGCGGGGTTAAATCAAACCAAAGATGACCACCGTCGGTCATCCGACGCACATTCGAGCCAGAATTCACCCCTTCATCAAATCGGTCCATAATATGGTCGTTCTTATTGCTAAAGGCTTGTAACTCGACTGCGGCCAGCCAGGTCGACTCAAACTCATGTTGTATGAGCACCGCCGCATCACGGTTATCAATTTGGCGAGCCTTATTTAATCTGTCGGCATACTCTGCCTCACCGCTCGACTCACCGTAAGCTAACTCCACAACGGTACGCTCAGTAGGTGTCCAACCTAGGGCAAGATTGGCGTTTTGGCGGTCATAACTGGATTGCACCTTATTGCCATTGCCGTCCTGATAATGATCACTACTCGATTGATTAATATCAAAATCAAGGTAGTAATTTTTATCCCCTGCACTCAACTCCACCATGGCATCTCGTCTATCGAAACTGCCACCCGTCGCACTGGCACGCCCTTCAAGATCCGCTTGATTAAAACGATGGCGGTTTTTCTCAAACAGAATTGTGCCCGCGGTGCCGACAGGGCCATATTTCACCGTCTGCGGGCCTTTAATAACCGTTATCTGATCGTAAGTTTCGGGATAAATATAATTGGTTGGCGGATCCATACGTCCACCACAGGCACCATACACATGCTGGCCATCATCAACGATGTTTAAGCGCGAACCACCTAAGCCACGAAACATCGGATCGCCGCCAGAGCCGCCTTTACGGGTGATATTAAATCCCGGAATCGTGCGTAAAAACCCTGAGCCATCATAGGCGGGTAATGGCAATCGATTTTGTTTGGGATCACTCACTAAGTGTACTGGCTGACGCATCACATCAGCGGTAACCAGCAGATAATCTTTACATTTTTGGTCATCACCACAGTCGGTCGCCTCAGCAGACCAAGCCAGTTGAGGCGCAGCAGTGCTCAAAACACCCGCTAAAATAAGCGCTAATTTGATCGGTTGATATGGCACAAATTTCCCCTACATATTGTTTTTAATGATTTTTGTGGGGGTATTGTTATGACTGGTGATATAAGTGCAATCAAAACTCGGCTTGGCGCGACAATCTGTCGCAGCCTAAGTTGCATGGGCTCACATTAAGGTAAATAGTGATAAATGAGTCACTTACAAATTAAGAATTGCAGAAGTATAAAAACTCACATGAAGGATAACCGCCGTTACAGCAGCCAAGGCTCGGCCAATCCAGAGGTTAATGTTAGCAATGGCGCGGGTTTATTAATCGCATAACCTTGAGCATAATCCACTCCTAAGCTCTTTAATTTTAAACCAATTTCTGTCGATTCAACAAACTCGGCTACCACATCAAATCCCATATCTTGTCCGAGCTGACAAATGGCTTTGATGATTGCTTGATCCGCATCATCGTCACACAGGTTAATAACAAACTGACCATCGATTTTGACGTAATCCACATTTAAACGTTTTAGATAAGCAAAACTTGAAAATCCCGCACCGAAGTCATCCAGCGCGAGCTGGCAATTTAATGGCCTAAGCACTTCAATCAATTTAGTTGCTTGATCTAATTGGCTTACGGCGGCGGTTTCGGTGATCTCAATGCAGAGTTTATCCACCAACTCAGGTTCAGTCATTAGCCGCATTTCAAGCCAATTCATAAACTCGCTATCACCCAAAGACGTCGCCGAAAGGTTGACGGATACCAGCCCCAATTGCTGCCAAATCGCTAAATGGCTACTCCCCCACTTCAGCAGATTATCAATGACCCACAAGTCTACTTTGGCGGCCAAGTTATAGCGCTCAGCGGCAGGTAGGAAAATTGCTGGCGAAACAATGTTGCCATTGGGCTGCACCATACGGAGCAGCACTTCTAAATGTAATCCTGGCTCTTCGCAATTTAGTGGTGCAATACTTTGAAAATAAAGCTCAAATTGATTTAACGCGAGGGCACTAACAATATCTACCGAGGCCATCATTTCAGTGTAAAGACGGGTCATTTTAGGATCTTTAGCACTGTATAAATGCCAGCCATTTCGCCCCTTATCTTTGGCGAGTCGACAGGCCGCATCAGCATGGCTCATCACGGTATAAATATCAGAGGCCGACCTATCGAACTTAGCTATCCCCATACTGACGCTGACATTGTGGCAGCGGTTTTCCCAGATAAATTCGTGAGTTGCTAACTGAGTACAAATCCGCTTAGCAATATGCTGCGCCGAATCCACATTGCAGTAATGCATTAAAATACCGAACTCATCACCACCAAGCCGAGCAACAATATCGCCCTTGCGCACCAGTTGTTTAAGCCGCAATGTTAACTGGCACAGTAACTTATCCCCCGCTTGATGACCGCTAACATTGTTGATTACTTGAAATTGATCGACATCGATAAAGGCTACACAGGTTGGCATATCATCTTTGCTATGCAGCAAATTATCGAGTAATGCCTCAAAGTGCAGCCGATTGGGCAATCCGGTAAGAGCATCATAGTTAGCATGAAAAGAGAGCTCATCGGCCAGCCGATACTTTTCACTCACATCTTCGGCAATCATAACCAGGGTGTCCTTATCACCGTGGATCTGACTAAAACTGAGCCTTAACCACTCTAATTGATGCAGCGATTTAAGCGGCAATTCGCACCAAGCTTGTCCTAATACGCCTTCACGCACCATATGCAACGTATCGGAGAGCATCGCGTGCTCTTCATCTCGCACCATGCTGAATAAATCGTATCCATGCTGCACTGGCAAGGTTTGCAGCGCCACTTTGTTCAGCATCGTCAGTTGATTTTGTTTATCGAGCAAAGCACAAGCCAAGGGTAATTGGTTAAAGACTTCGCGATATTTGTTTTCACTCGCTAACATATCATGGGCGATACGGGTCAGCTCCATCGCCGAACCAATCATCACCGCCGCATGTTGAAAACTCCTGAATAAATTCCTCGGTCCACTCACAGCATTCGGAGCAATTTACCGCCCCAAGGGCAATACGGGTTTCGCCAAATACGACGGGGGGTAACACCAGTAGACTTTTGACATCCCAATCCCGTAACAATGCCCGCTCCGCCTGAGCTTCTGGTGGTAATGTATTCACATCGGGTAGATTCAGCAGCTTGGGGTTTCTCACAAGGGAGCGAAAAAAAGGCATACGCGCGAGCGGCCAAACGCGAGTCTGCTGGCCCTGGCTAAATTGCGGTTTTAAATACAAATTACGGGTGCGTAAATGGTCGAGGGATAAACTCCCCGTTAGCACAAACACCCCATCACAGTGCAACTGAAGTGTAATCGCCTCTAATGCTCTATCAACATTTTGCTCTAGGGTTTCTAGCGGCGTTTCGCTAAAAATCGTCACTAATGCCTGTTGGAGTGAATTTGCTAAACCATCTGACATGAAAAGGGATTTCCTTACCTATAATTCCATTTAAGGTATTATTGCTACACTTCCCAGAAACAAATTCAAGTCATCGAAAGCCGATGATGAATAATGACCACGGGCCTTTCTGTATTACCAAACAAAAGCATAGCTTATGTTTGGCATTTGAGCAGGTAGCGGAGATAAAGAGTGTTACAACGACTATTTCTTGGATTCGCCCTTAATGAGACTCAACGCATGCCACTGCTGCAATTGCAGCAATGCTTAGCACAACAGTTAACGCCCCATGCAAAACCCGTAAGCAAAGCGAATTTTCATCTCACCCTCGCTTTTTTAGGCTTAGCCAATCAGTCTCAAAAGACACTGCTGCTCGAAGCCGTTGATAAACTGTATCGGCCACGATTTACTGTACAACTGGATAAGCTCGCCGTTTGGCCCAAGGCACAGGTATGTTGTTTAAAGGGAGATAGGGTTAGCCCTGCGTTGGCGTTAATGGCATCGCAGGCGCAAGATTTAGCGCAGCAGTTGCAATTGCATCAGAGCGAACATCCATTTCGGCCGCATATCAGCTTGTTTAGAAAAGCCAAGTCTTTGAGCACCTTTGATAACGAACTTCTCCTCAAAGATCTAGCGAATACACCGATAACTGAACTAACGCTCGCTCCCGAACAGCTTCATTTGTACCTTTCGTCAAGCGGTAATCGTGGGGTGGAATATCACATCTTACATTCTTGGCCGCTCGAATAGCCTGAATCCGCCCAATAAATAAAACGCCAGAAACAATCAGCCCGAGCATAGCCCGGGCTGATACAGATAATAAAACACTAACGGGTTTAATCGAGCAAACGCAGTGTCTCACGGTAGGCGCGTTTCTGCTCATAGCTATGTAAACGCTGCTTAAATTCGTCGGTCTTAGTAGCTTCAGCCGTCATCTTTAAAGCGGCTATCGCTTTTTGTTGGGTCGATACCGCGGCACCAAAATCACCGACTTCGGCATAGGCAGCCGCTAAGTTATCGAGGTTGGTGGGGTCGTTCTCGTTCACTTTAAGCAGCTTAAGAGATAACTCGAGCGCTTTATTACCGTCGCGATATTCGGCTTCGGGGCAAGTCGCTAAAATCCACGCCACATTGCCAAGGGCAATATCATCCCCAACGCGGGTAAATTGCTCTACAGCTTTACCGCAGTTACGCGCAATGCCATCGCCACCCGAGGCATAAATAAAGCCTAAACGGAACTGCGCCCAGCGATTACCGCGCTCGCCCATGTCCTTATACCAACGTTCGGCCACGGCTAAGTCACGCTTCACTAACTGCCCTTCAAAGGAGAGATCTGCTAAGGTTTGCTGCGCCTTTTCGTGTTGCTGCTCAGCGGCAAGGGTCATCCAATGTAATCCGGTTGGCACTTCTTGCTGTACATAACGTCCAGAGAGAAACATGAGTCCTAGTAAAAATTGTGCGTCGGCATCGCCCTGCTCCGCCTGAACTTGAATATGCACAAATTTACTCGCCGCAACTTCACTAGCTGGCTGTGGAATAGAAAATGCGTGCGCGGCAGCACTCATCCCTAGGGATAGAGTCAATCCAGCGCCTAAAACCCATTGTCTGTATTTCACGTTGTACCTCTTTCAAAAAACAACCGCGTCTTCAAGTTAGCCTGAATTATTCCCATAAGTCGAGCCTAAATCGGCAGAATCGAACGGATATTAAATCGAAATAACCACAAAGCCTCTCAATAATTCTACTTACCCTATTTATTCGTCGATATTGAGGTTATTTTCTTCACAAAAACCCTTAAAAGCGTTTATAAGATGTGATTAACTCTACAGAGTTAAGTGAATCCAGTGAGTTTGGCACCGATTTAGTTGACTAATATCACTAAAGTAGCAAAATAAGCTCTAATTTTAGTTGGTTAATTGCATTTATTCACTCATTCTAAACTAAGAGGTGTATCAAGTTTTTATGGGTGTAATTGACGTAAAATGCTTATTTAGAATATTCTTACTTTCGTTTTAATCAATCGAGGAACATCGACATGGCTCTGATTGGTAAGCCAAAACCGGACCCAACTTTGGAATGGTTTTTATCACACTGTCACATTCATAAGTATCCCGCTAAAAGCACCTTGATCCATGCTGGTGAAGACTCAGATACCCTTTATTACATCGTAAAAGGTTCTGTTGCGGTATTGATTAAAGATGAAGAAGGTAAGGAAATGATCCTATCTTATCTTAATCAAGGCGACTTTATCGGTGAGTTAGGATTGTTCGAAGAACAAGCTGAACGTACTGCTTGGGTTCGTGCAAAACAAGCATGTGAAATTGCTGAAATCTCTTACAAGAAGTTCAAGCAATTAATCCAAGTTAACCCCGAAATTCTGATGAAGCTTTCGGCTCAAATGGCATACCGCCTACAGAGCACTAGCCAGAAAGTCGGTAATTTAGCATTCCTCGATGTGGCAGGCCGTATTGCCCAAACATTGTTGCATTTAGCAAAACAACCTGATGCCATGACTCACCCAGACGGCATGCAAATTAAGATCACTCGCCAAGAAATTGGTCAGATCGTTGGTTGTTCCCGCGAAACTGTGGGTCGTATCTTAAAGATGCTTGAAGAACAAAATCTCATTCAAGCACACGGTAAAACCATTGTGGTATATGGCACCCGTTAAGTTAGACTTCAGCTTGATTTAAGCCTGTTTCATTAAAGTGGCCTAGCATAAAATCTAGGCCATTTTTTATTGGGGAGCATAAATGAAACGGCTGTTATTTATCTGTTTTTTCAGTCTGTTTACGCTGGTGCATCCAACAATAATTAACGCCGAACCGATTGAATTAGAACATTATCAAGCCAAGGCTTTAGTCAACTCTGGGCAAATTCTATCACTCAATGGCACCCTTGCCGTGGTCAATCAATTCTGCCAAGGTGAACTAATTGACGCACATCTCTATCAAGAAGATCATAAATGGCGCTATGATTTGCAAATCAAAGTTCAACGCGGCCAAATAGTGAATCTGAGTATTGATGCCACCAACGGTCAACTTGAACACTCCACCGCACTACCGAGCGAATGTCGAAAACATGAAACTGCTACTCGTTGAAGATAATCCGATGTTGGTCTCCGAACTGGAGAAACAACTCAAACAGGCTGGCTACGTTACCGATATTACTGACAAAGCGGTTGAAGCCGATTACCTCGTTAAAGAAACCCAATACGATTGCGTGATCTTAGATATTGGTCTCCCCGATGGCAATGGGCTGGAATTACTCGAAGGCTGGCGTAATCAAGGCATTAGCACTCCTGTTATTATGTTAACCGCCCGCAGCCAATGGCATGAAAAGGTCGAAGGTTTCAATGCCGGTGCCGATGATTATTTAGGAAAACCCTTCCACGCACAGGAGTTATTAGCGCGTATCCAAGCGCTTATTCATCGCGCCCATGGCCGTTTAAATAATTCCAGCAAGCAACTTAGCTATGGCGGCGTCACCTTAGATGAAGCCGAACAAACCGTCAGCGTTGGCGAGCATTTATATGAATTGACTGCCATGGAATTCAGGCTGTTAAAAATCTTCCTCATGTCACCTAAGAAGCTGTTATCTAAGGCTCAACTGACGGACAAGCTCTATCAGTTTGACGACGAGAAAGAGAGTAATGTGGTTGAAGTTTACGTGACTCATCTGCGCAAAAAACTCGGTAAAACTGCGATAGAAACCCGCCGCGGCCAAGGTTATATCTTCCACGGCGTGACTGCATGATCTCGATTCGCACTAAGCTCAGTTTATGGTTAACGGGCTTATTGGTATTAGGCACAGTGGTTGGACTCGTATTATTTGAGTCCATGCTGCGCCAAGCGTTTCACGACTCGATTATCAATCGCTTAGAAGAAGATTTAGAACACATTATGCTGGCAACCCATTTCAATAATGGGGAAATCCACATCGATCAGAGCCAACTGTCGAGCTTCTACCGCCCCGCCTATTCGGGGCGTTATTTCCAGCTAAACCTGCCCAATGAAGTGATCCGCTCCCGCTCCCTGTGGGATATGCAGCTCGATATCGAACCTTTAGCGCCAAACCAGACCCGTGTCTGGCAGGCAAAGGGACCTAAAAATAATGATATGCAGTTGTTATCTCTTGGATTAAATTCCAGCAGTGCCAATGTGACCGCTACGCTTACTGTCGCACAAGATTTGAGTATTGGTCGGCGGGTATTTAGTGAAGTCTACGGCACTAAGCTTGGGGTTAACCTCGCCATGTTAGTGGCCATGATCGCGGGTATATTCCTGATCCTGCGCCAATCCTTTAAACCCGTTAAACAGATCCAACATGCACTGTCACGCCTACAAGAAGGCGAGATTAACGCCTTAGAGCTGAATAACATTCCGCCCGAAGTGCAACCGCTGGCGAAGACCTACAACGAGTTATTGGAATACACCGCCAAGCAAATAGAACGTAGCCGCAATAACTTAGGCAACTTAAGCCATGGGCTCAAAACCCCACTGGCAGTGATGCAGCAACAGGTAGAAGCCTTGGGGCTAAAAGATCCCGATACCGCCATGGCGTTGCAACAGCAACTCGACGCTATCCATAAAATGGTCGAGCGTAAGCTTGCGGCGGCGCGGATCACCGGTGATATGTTACCTGCCGCCCAGTTAGTGGTGCCGAGGGATCTTCACAGCCTCGCCAATACCCTTAACAAAGTGCACAGAAGCAAAAACATCAACTGCGACTTTGAGCTCGATCCTAGTATCCAACGCCTGCCTATTCATAGGGAAGATGGTATGGAGCTCTTAGGGAATCTGCTCGATAACGCCTTTAAATGGGCGGGTAGCCAAGTCACGGTAAAACTGTGGAAGGCGCAAAACAAACTCTGCCTTAGCATCGATGATGATGGCCCAGGTGTTGCTGACGACGAACTCGATAAACTCACCCAAAGGGGCACGCGCCTTGATGAATCCGTCATGGGTCATGGCCTAGGGTTATCGATAGTGAAAGAAATTGCCGAGCAATATGGCATTGAACTTAAGTTTAAACACAGCAGCCACTTATCTGGCCTCAGTATTGAACTAGTCTTTGGCTAACGAGTGCTTAGCTAAGCGTGCTTAGCGAACATGTGTTGAGCTAACTATTGTTGTCCTAGCTATTTGCTCTAAGTGCCACCCATAAAAAACGCCATCAATTGATGGCGTTTTTGTTTGAGATTAAGTCAGCAACAACCTAATTCATTAGGCTTTTTTCGCGTTGGTGCTCTCAAAAATCTTATCGGCTGATGCGGCCACGAATCCCGTATACAGCTCACCATTCGCCTTTGGATAACGCAGGGCAAACTCATAAAAGCAGCTTGGGATCTCAACCGTTGCATCGCTAAATGCCACAGCGATTTTATCGGCCATAGTCGATGATTGCTCCAGTAACACCTCTGGTGAACCTTTGATTTCGCCACCTGAGCTATTGAGCACAAAGCCCGCTTGCTTAAGCGCCTCATTCACAGATTCTAATGTCTCGAAGCCCTCAAGGTGGTTGATAGAGACTGTAAAATGATTGGCGCGGTAGCCAAAGGCTGCGACCCAAGCCGCATATTCACTCTCTTCGAGCAGCGTCTCGTAGGTTTTAGCATCCAGCGTCCAATGACGACCCGAATAGATAAAGTTATCCGCTTTCGTCGCTTGCTCATCCACTTGGGCAATCAAGCCTTGGATAGTGCTTTGCAGTGATGGGCTAAACTCTTCCACCAATAGCTCAGAAATAAACACCTTAGGTTGAGTCGCATCTGGGTGCTCAAAATGCTTTGCTACCAGTTTTTTCTGTTCAAACTTATAGTCACCGCAGGCCACATAACCTAAAGAGGTAAAGTGCTCTGCTAATACGGCTAAATTCACCTTAGCGATATTAAAAGTACGCAGGGCGATATGGTCGTTGATAATCGGCTTGCCGTGTCCAAGTAGCTCGTGCACCTTGGCCGCAGATGGGGTCATTTGAATATAGTCTTGCCAGAGGGCGGCAAATAACGCATTGATATCTGTGTGCATAAAAACTCCTTTTATTGTGCTGCGACTATAGTGAGTATTGTTTTGCCGCTCGCACTCAATGTAACGACCCTAGCCACTTGCTGCACAACAGCGCTCAGTAGCAGCCCAAGTAACGTTACTGCTTGTGATGAAAAAGGAAGAACCTAGGTTCTTCCTCAATGATGTCACTCTAAACTTAACCCTGGGCTTAAGCTTGCGGGTAAGCTCACCGCATCAGCCTCAACGGAGGCAACGGGATAAGCACAGTAGTCGGCAGCATAAAATGCACTCGCCCTGTGGTTACCCGAAGCACCTACGCCACCAAAGGGCGCAGCACCCGAAGCACCAGTGATCTGCTTGTTCCAGTTCACAATCCCCGCACGAATGCGGGCGAGGAAATACTCATAATCCTCACGGCTATCGGCCAAGATGCCTGCGGATAAGCCATAACGGGTTTGGTTAGCCAGCTTAATCGCTTGGTCAAAATCACTGTAGCGCACTAATTGCAGCAATGGTCCAAAGTATTCCTCATCGGGTAACTCGCTTACCGCAGTCACATCGATAAGCCCGGGTGAGACTAAGCCTGTTCCAGCTTGCAGGTGCGTCAGTTCAACCAGTGACACACCGCCTAAGTTCTGCAAGTTAGCCTGCGCCGCGACCATACCTTTCGCTGCGCCTTCGGAAATCATTGAGCCCATAAATGGCTGTGGCTGCGCGTTCCAAGGACCGACTTTAATCTGCTTCACCGCTTCAACCAGCTTGGCTACTAAGGCATCGCCCTGCTCGCCTTGCTCAACATAGAGCCTGCGGGCGCAGGTGCAACGTTGGCCAGACGAAATATAAGCCGATTGCAGAATATCGTGCACAGCGGCTTTGATATCGGCCACGCCTTTAATAATCAGCGGGTTATTACCGCCCATTTCTAAGGCGAGGATCTTACCTGGATGACCCGCATATTGCTGGTGTAACAGGTGACCGGTGCGAGAACTGCCAGTAAAGAACAGCCCGTCGAGCTGTGGGTGTGACGCCAGCGCTTTACCCGTATCGACTTCACCTTGGACTAAGTTGATTACACCCGCGGGCAGACCCGCTTTTTCCCAGAGAGAGACCATTAACTCGGCCACTTTAGGCGTCAATTCAGAGGGCTTAAACACCACGGTATTGCCCGCAAGCAATGCTGGCACTATATGACCATTGGGTAAATGCCCAGGGAAGTTATAGGGCCCAAACACAGCAACAACACCGTGAGGCTTATGGCGTAGCACGGCGCGCCCTGCTGGCGTGTCATTGGCTTCAGTGCCGGTGCGCTTGTTATAAGCCGTTGCCGACAGGCCAATCTTACCAATCATGGCAGCAACTTCTGTCGCCGTTTCCCACTGGGGTTTACCGGTTTCCTGAGCGATCGTTTCGGCTAATTCGGCTTTGTTCGCTTCGAGTTGGCTACGATAAGCTTCAACTATCTTTAGACGCGCATCAAAACCTAACATAAACCAATCGAACTGAGCTTCACGGGCGGCATCGACGGCAGCGTTGACTTGATCGGCTGTCGCCGTTTGGCCGCGCCAAATAATTTCGCCATTTGCTGGGTTGCTAGAGGTCACATCATGACCCTTGCCAGCGTGCCACTGGCCTTTAATAAAATGTGTCATTTGCTATTCCTACATTGCCAAAATACGGATTTGATCGCCTTTTGCGAGTAACAAACCTTCGGCGAGTTCTGGGCTAATTACCACCTGCTCAGCTTTATCATCAACGCAGAGATAAGCTGCGGTCGCTCTGTAATTGGCTAATTGAGTGTTAGAGATAATAAATTGCTTATCGGATTCTGGCATATCACCAATTTCGACCGTCAGTAGACGGCTTTCACGCACAGCACGAATATCGGTTAAACGGCACTCGACCGTTGGGCCACCATCGAAAATATCCACATAACCGCGGCATCTAAAACCTTCGGCCTGCAGCAAGCTTAGGGCCGGACGCGTATTAGTGTGTACTTCGCCGATCACTTTTTGCGCTTCTTCTGGCAGCAGGCAAACATACACAGGGTTACGGGGCATCATCTCCGCCATAAAGGCTTTTTTACCTAAGCCAGACAGGTAGTCAGCTTGAATAAAATCAATGCCTAAAAAGTTTTTTTGCAACCAACCATAGAAGGGAGAATGACCATCTGCATCACTCACACCACGCATTTCAGCAATCACAGTTTCGCCAAAGCGTTTGGCATGCTGCGCCAAAAACAGAAAACGGCTGCGGGATAACATGCGGCCATTATTCCCCTTACGATAAGGCTCCCGTAAAAACAGGGTACAAAGCTCAGCGGCGCCGGTGTAATCGTGACAAAGGGTTAAGGTTTCCACCTCGTTGCGAACTTCAATTTGCTCAGAATGGTACACCTCAGTTCCGAGGCGATAATGGTAGAAGGCATCTTCCATACCGACTGCGGCTTCAATCGCGCAGGTGCCGACCACTTCACGGGTCGCGGTATCCTCGAGCACCATTAAGTAACCTTCATCAAAGGGCTTATCGACAACTTTGGCAAAAGAGGCTTCAGCACGGGCAATTTTATGCCGAAGCAAATCGGCATTGACTGGCAATGAGGTAAAACCATGACCAGACTCTTCGGCAATTTGGTATAGAGATTCAAAGTCGCCAGCCCGAATAGGACGTATGATTAACATCTTAGTGTCTCCTCACTTAAGCTTGCAGTGCACCAATGCGCCTATCTTCAAAAGACAGGAATGATATCTGCAAGAATTCCCTGACAAAAAAGGAGTGCGAATAAAATTCAGCACTCCTTTGGTCCTTAGGCAGCGGCGATGCTCGCCACGGCACGTTCAAAACGTGCCAGACCTTCTGCAATATCTGCCTCAGGGATCACCAGTGAAGGTGCAAAACGAACTACGTTGGCCCCCGCCATCAGGCTCATTAAGCCTTCAGCAACAGATGCCACTAAAAAGTCACGTGAACGACCTTGATATTGTTCATTAAGAACCGCCCCTAACAGTAAGCCTTTACCGCGAACTTCAGAGAAAACGTGATATTTTTCATTAATTTTGTTCAAGCCATCGCGTAATAATTGCTCGCGATGTTTCACACCATTCAACACTTCTGGCGTGTTAACCACATCTAATACCGCGTTGCCGATAGCACAAGCTAATGGATTACCACCATAGGTTGAACCGTGAGTCCCCACTTTTAGGTGCTCAGCAATTTCCGCGGTAGTCAGCATAGCTGCAATAGGGAAACCACCGCCAAGTGCTTTAGCCGTGGTCAGAATATCCGGCACTATGTCGGTGCCCATGTAAGCATAAAGTTCGCCTGTACGACCAACACCGGTTTGTACTTCGTCGAAAATCACCAGTGCATTGTGTTTATTTGCCAGTTCACGCACCGCTTTGAGGAACGCAGGATCAGCATTAATAATACCGCCCTCGCCTTGCAGTGGCTCTAGCATGATGGCGCAGGTTTTATCCGATACGGCCGCTTCTAATGCCGCAACATCGTTATAAGGTAAGTGGGTAATGCTTTGCGGTTTTGGACCAAAACCATCGGAATAGGCCGCTTGACCACCAACGCTCACGGTGAAGAAAGTACGGCCGTGGAAGGCTTTATCGAAGGCGATGATTTCATCTTTCTCTACGCCGTATTTTTCTAAAGCATAACGACGGGCTAATTTCAGTGCCGCTTCGTTGGCTTCGGCGCCAGAGTTGGCAAAATAGACACGCTCAGCAAATGTGCTATTAACTAACTTAGTGGCCAGCTCGAGTGCAGGCTCGTTGGTCATTACGTTAGACAGGTGCCATAATTTTTCACCTTGGGTTTTTAAGGCATTCACTAAGGCAGGATGACAGTGACCTAAGCAATTTACCGCGATACCGCCAGCAAAATCGATAAATTCGTTACCCTCTTGATCCCATACACGGCTGCCTTCGCCACGTACTGGGATCACGGCAGCAGGCGCATAGTTAGGCACCATAACCGCATCAAACTGGGCACGATTCAACTTCATATCAACGCTCATTCTTCTTCATCCTTTGTTTAAATGTAACGGCATCGGGAGCCGTCTGAGTCCCCAACGTATCTTTATCTTGAGTTAGTGATACAGGGTATGCTTGTGTCTATTAATAGCCATTATTAGCGAAATTGTGATCAAAATACCAGTTTTTCACAAACAACATTCACCATGCTTAAGGCCAAAGTGCATAAAGATTGCAGTTTAAGAACTATACAAGCGTTTACGCCAGAGGCATTTAGCATATTTAGTCAGAAAAAAAGTTATTTCCCCCTATTTTTGCTAGCTATTCACCGAATATGAATAACTACACAATTTTAACGAATCAGCTGTGAAAGCACAAAATCCGCAATTTGTTCCCTCGCCTCAAGCGCTTCGGGCAACAGATGGAACAGGGGAAAAACATGGGGCATGTTGTGATAAAAACGCGATTCTACCGCGCCACCACTAGCCTTAACTTGCATAACCAGTCGTTCTGAGTCCTGTAAAAGCAGCTCACGCGTACCGGCAATCACTAAGAGTGGTGGCAGGTCAGCCAAGTTCCCCTGCAAAGGTGAAACCCGTTCTGACATAGGATTCGCCCCAGCAAGATACGCCCCGCGCAGCCGCAATAGCGACTCAATGGTAAAGAACGGGTCATCCGCGCCTAAAATCAGCTCGGTATCGCCGGTAATCGCTAAATCCAGCGCGGGTGACAACAACACACAGGCTTTAGGCATGGGCAGATGCCGCTTTTTAAGTTCGAGCAACAGACTTAAGGCTAAATTACCGCCGGCAGAATCGCCCATCAGCACTAGGTTATCGCTCCCTTTCAACTCAATTAAGTGCAGGTATGCCTCGAGTACATCGTCACAGGGTGCAGGATACGGATGTTCCGGCGCTAAACGATAATCCGGGATAAACGTATCGAGGCGACAACGTTCGCTGATATCGGCCACCAATCTTGCGTGGGCATGGGGAGTTTTAAAACAGAATCCGCCGCCACGAATGTAAAATAGATTGCCCAAACGCGGCGTGTCATCGAGCAGCACATAATGCAGTAGTGTGGAATGTTGTAAAGGAATTGAGGCAGTAACAAGCTTTTCAGGCCATGGCAACCAGCGCTTATCCAGCTCTAATAAACGTTGCCGTACTTGGCTTAGGGGAAGTTTGGCTTTACCTCGGCTGATCGATGGCCGTGCCACATAGGATAAAATAGTATTTAATACAGAAGCTTGCCAGCTTGGCATTTTCCGTCCTCCACATCAGTGCCGCAATTGGACACCGATGGGAACGGCGTGCAGATTACAGCAGATCCAACTTCCGATAATTCTGTGCTTTTAGGCGCAGCACTTCCTGCTCGCTGAGCTCGTAATAATCGAACATTAAGCGTTTTTCCTGCGGCTCGATTTGGCGCATCTCTTCAAGCAACAGCACCTTAGCATAACAATTCGCCCGTGCCACTAATGCGGCCGGCATCGAGAGTTCGCGGTAAGTTAAGGTTTGGTCTAGTTCCTTTAACAACAGGGTTAAGGGGCTATGCTCAAATTTCAGTAACTCTAATAGCTGCCAATTGAGTTTGTGCCCGTGAGCCAGCACTTGCTCAAATACTGCCTTGGCCGGAAACTCAGTGGCAATCACCGCATCATATACTTCTTTATCGCGACTCGAGCTGGCCTCACGGATCCAATTGCCCCAAGTTTTATCAAATAAACGCGCACTCAAGCTAAGCACAACCGAGGTGCCTAACTGATTCATTAATGCACCACTATAAACTAAGGCTGAGTCAGTATTATGAAGCTGCGCTAACGCATTCGCTGCTATTCCGCTGACAATGCTATAGCGCCACAACTTGCGGGTGGTCCAGAGTAACTTAGCGTTGCCACTGGGCAGCCAATTACGCAGGCAAAAATAAGGAATAATGGTACGCAGATTTTCGATGCCAATGTAATTCATTACTAATTTGATATCGGTGACGCGTACGTCGGAACTTTGTGGACGCCGTGCCCGAAATGCCGGGCTATTGACCATATTGGTTAAATCGCGGCATAACCAGCTCAAATTACTGATTAAAGGTCTTAACCGCGTCGCATCTAGGTTTTTGGCCAGCAACAGCTCGAGCAACAGGATCTGTGACTCGTTAATCTCCGACTTAGCCAGCACTAACTCTGGGGATGCCAGTTGATGCTCAATGGCATTATTGACTGTTTCGGTGAGTTGATTTGAGATGGCCTCAAAGACTTCGCGGGCCTGAATTTGTTTGAGTAGCCGCGACAGAATCGCCTCTCGCTCGACATCGAGTTTATTAGCATCAGCCTCAAGCTCTTGGTCTAAATCATCCAATAGAGTAGGACTGGCTTTTTGTTTACCGAGAATAAGTTGCTGATAGAGCCTATGTTCTATCTCTAAAATTTTGCCAGGTCTGACGCCGCCCGCTACCGATATCGCCACAGTTTACCTTTCCTATCTCGCCCGTGCTAAGTGGCGCGCATACGCTAAAATCATTAAAAACATTGCAATTTCAGCATATAGGTTACCTCTTGGCAATAAGCAAACAAGTGACTATTTTACAACCTTGATTAGATTCACTCGCGCCGAAATCCACGCAACAAAAAGGCCTCATATTGAGGCCTTAATACTTTCGCGAGATTTACTTAAGCTCTTGTTCAAAGAGTTTGTAAATACGGCGATATTCGTCTAACCAGCTCGATGGCTGACGGAAACCGTGGGGCTCAACCGGATAAATAGCCGTTTCAAACATCGGTTTTTCCAGCTCGATAAGGTGCTGCACCATGCGCACGCTATCTTGGAAGAACACGTTATCATCCATCACGCCACTCATGATCAGTAATGGCTTAGTCAAGCCTTGGGCATGTTCAATGGGCGAGCTACGCTCATAGGCGATAGGGTCAACATCCGGCGTGTTTAAAATATTGGAGGTGTATGGCGCGTTGTAATGTGCCCAATCCGCCACAGGGCGCAGTGCCGCGCCTGCTTGGAATAATTCCGGCTCAGTAAACAAGGACATAAAGGTTAAGAAACCGCCGTAAGAACCGCCATAGGTACCGACGCGCTTAATATCCACGTTGGCATTTTGGCCCATCCAAGTCACGCCATCTTTTAAATCTTCGACTTCAGGATGCCCCATATTGCGATAAATTGCCGTGCGCCAGTCGCGACCATAGCCTTTAGAACCACGGTAATCCATGTCCATCACCACATAACCTTGTTGAGTCAGTAGGTTGTGGAACATAAACTCACGGAAGTAACCACTAAAGCCATAATCGGCATTTTGTAAGTAACCTGCGCCATGGTTAAAGACAACGGCAGGATATTTCTCGGCGCGGGATTTGTCGTATCCCTGCGGCAAATAAACCCGCGCATACACTTGGCCAGCGCCATGGTTTGAAGGAACTGCAACCACTTCGGGTGCTTGCCACGGATATTGCTTAAAGGCATCGCTGGTGTATGACGTGAGCTGTTTTAACTCACCGCCAATAGGCTGAATATAAAGCTCATTCGGCTCTGTACGGCGAGACGCATTCAGCAGCAACTTAGTGCCATCGGGGCTTAAGCTGTAATCTAAATTACCGTCCCACTGAGTTAATTGCTCGTTTTTGCCCGAGGCGATATTCACACGGTGAACATTGTAAATACCAGGGTGGCTTTGGTTAGCTTTGTAGTAGATGTAGTTTGCATCGGGCGATAGGGTAATATCACTCACCACAAACTTACCTTGGGTCAAAGCGCGGGGCTGTTCACCGTTCGCCTTGATATAAAGCTGGGAATAACCTGTTTCTTCAGAGAGATAGTACAGACTGTCCGTACCGGGTAACCAGCCAAATTGGTTATAGTCGTAGTTCACCCAAGCATCATCATGCAAGCGATGCTCGGTGATAAACTTGCCTTTTGCCAGATCGACACTGGCAATCCAGCGATCTTTGTTATCGGTCGCTTCGACCATCACCGCCAATTTGTTCTCAGACTCATGCCATTGAATCGCGCTTTGAGTCCAGCCCCAATCCTGCATCAGCTGGATTTTACGTGGAGCCTTAGTACTTTGATATGACTCACCTTTTGCTTTAGCGTTTTCACTCTTAACCTTAGCTAAAACGTCTTCATCGAAGCCGGTTAAGCCTTCGATAGTTACATCGATCTGTTTATGCTCATTGAGGTCTAACACCACAAAGCGCTGTCCTGGTGGATTATCTTCCGCGACACGGGCACGCACGGGCACAGGGTCGATATAGCCTTCGCTACCGAGGTAGTTTGGCATGATGTCGTGTTCACTGCTGCCGGTGTAATTTTTATCGGTTAGGGCTACAAACAGATAGCGACCGTCTGGCGACAGACTTAGCTCAGACACCACCTCGGCATCACCTAGATACCAAGTGTTAGCGGCGAGGGTCGGATCGCTCTTTTGCAGCTCGTTCTTAAACTGTTCTTTGGCTTTGGCATTTTCCTGCTGCAACGCCACATATTGAATGAGTCTGTGCTGCTGCTTGGCTAAGTAGCTGCTGGGTTCTTTCACACCTTCAGGCGCTTTCGCCATTTTGATTTCAGCCAACTGCTCCACTAATCCACTGTCTTGATGGATTTGGAAAACATTATCCCCTTGCCAATAGGCGATATCGCCATTGTTAAGGTAACGCAGGCCACTGATGGCAGTGCGCTGGCGGGTAAGCTGGGTGATTTTGCCAGAGCTTAAATGCTTAACAAAAATATTGCCTTGGTAGAGATACGCCTTGTTAGCTTTAGTGCTATCGAACACACCAAACTGTTGATCAGCCGCATGTAGCTTATCGATGGCCAGTTCAACGGCGCGGCTGTCATTAATGCCCTGCTGATAATAATTCCGTAATGGCGATGCACTGGGTTGGCGCGCAAAGAAAACGCTCTGACTGTCATCGCTCCAGTAGGCTTCCTTAGCGAAAATCCCCATCCAATCGGGGTTCGCCATAATTTGATTCAGCGTAAGCGGTTGTGAAACTTGGGGAGGCTGAGCTAAAGGGACTTGATAAGCCTGTGGTGTGGTCGTGGGAGTTGCCGTTTCGGTTGAGGTGGCGGCGCAACTCGTCAATACCGCAACGGCTAACGCACTTAAACCCAAATTTCGCATTACGCTGTTCATTTGTCCTTCCTTTTATTGTTATCGCAGCCCTAGTTACACTTTGGAGCTAACTCCATGAGTACGTGAGCAGGCATCGTTTTGCGGCAGTTATATCACACTTGAGCGACATATTTGCTTAAATGAAGGAGAAATCTTGTAACAAAGAGTAGAGCAAAATCGATTTTTTGGATTCAACCTAAGCCGATTGAGATAAGAAATTTGCCAACAATTCATGCCCTTGCTCGGTGAGAATCGACTCGGGGTGAAATTGCACACCAAAGAGCGGCAACTCTTTATGACTCATCGCCATAATTTCGCGTCCATGGTTCGGGTCATCAAACCAAGCATCCAGCACAAAACCGTCAGGTATGGTATCAACCAGTAAGGAATGGTAGCGAGTTACCGTTAATGGCTGATTTAACCCTTTAAACAGGCGCTCACCAGTATGGGTAATCTCGCTAACTTTACCGTGCATCACCCGCTGTGCTCGCACGACTTTGGCCCCAAACACCTGCGCCATGGCTTGATGTCCTAAGCACACGCCAAGGATCGGTAAACGAGTAGCAAAATGCTCAATTGCTGCCAAGGAAATCCCCGCTTCGTTGGGTGAGCAAGGGCCAGGAGAGATGACTAAATGACTCGGCGATAACACCTCGATTTCCGCTAAGCTGATTTCATCATTGCGTTTAACCACGATCTCTTGCCCTAACTGCTGAAAATACTGCACTAAGTTAAAGGTAAAAGAGTCGTAATTGTCGATCATTAGCAACATAGAAAATCCATTGGCTCAAATGGGAAGTCGATGCACTCCACGGCTGAAATGCGGCGCAAATGCTACCACAGCACTAGCTTGGGATTAAGCATTAAAAAACAAAAAGCCAGTCAATTGACTGGCTTTCCATAGTATAGATCAGAGCACAAGTAACTTATTTGACTAAGGTTAAATGGCTACGACGCTTAGGCGGTTCATCCGTTGGTTCGGTTGGCTTGTCTTTTGTCTCAATGATAGACAAGGCCGATTCGGCTTCCTCTTCGACTAAGTACGCATCTTCAATATCGAAGACAGTCCCTGCGCCATTTTCACGAGCGTAAATGGCCACAATCGAAGCCATTGGCAATAATACCTGCTGAGGTACACCACCAAAACGCGCATTGAACTCCACAAATTCATTACCAATTTGCAAATTGCCCACTGCACCAGCCGCGATATTTAATACAATCTGGCCATCCTTCACATATTGCTGCGGTACTTGAGTGCCCTTGACAAAGGCATCAACCACAACGTGAGGTGTTAATTGGTTATCCATCAACCAATCGTAGTAAGCCCTGAGTAAATAAGGACGATTTGGAGTCAACGCTTTCATTACATACCCATGCGCATTTCGCGTTCAGCTTCAGTCAACGAAGCTTTAAAAGATTCACGCTCAAAAATACGTGTCATGTAAGCTTTGATGTCTTTTGCTACGCGGCTGTCTAACTCAATACCCAATACAGGCAAACGCCATAATAATGGGCCGAGGTAACAATCCGCTAAACCAAATTCTTCACTCATAAAGTAAGGCATTTCAGCAAATACTGGCGCGATTGACAGTAAACTTTCAGTCAGCTCTTTACGAGCAGCCTCTGCGCGGTCACCTTTACGAATACGTGCGACGAGTGAGTACCAATCAGTATCGATACGATGCATCATCAAGCGGCTTTGACCACGAGATACAGGGTAAACAGGCATCAAAGGTGGATGAGGGAAACGCTCATCCAAGTATTCCATAATGATACGTGACTCATAGAGTACGAGCTCACGGTCTAATAAAGTAGGTACTGAGTTATAAGGATTTACTTCGAGTAAATCCTCTGGCATTTCATTAGGGTCGACCTGTAAAACATCAACAGTAACCCCTTTCTCAGCTAACACGATACGGACTTGATGGCTATAAAGATCATCAGCACCTGAAAACAGTGTCATGACAGAGCGTTTGTTGGCAGCAACAGCCATTGATACCCTCCAGAGTCGAAATAAAACAAAAGTAAACGAGGGGCAAAGCCCCCCGTTTACACTATGCGGATACTATATTTTACCCGTTATTGGTGCCTAGTGTACATCTTTCCAATACTCTTTCTTCAAGAGGTAGGCCACAATAAAGAATATAAACAGGAATCCGAGCACCCACCAACCTAAAGCTTGACGCTCTAACTTAACAGGTTCAGCTGAATAAACTAAGAAACCAGTGATATCACGTACCGCTTGGTCATACTCTTCAGCATTTAACTTACCACCAGAAACCACAATTGTACCATCTTCTTGCTTAACAGGCGTGCCTTGCAGTTCTTCAAGAACATGTGGCATACCCACAGAAGGGAATACAGTGTTGTTTACGCCAAATGGGCGGCTTGGATCTTTGTAGAAGCCTTTGAGGTATGAATACACCCAATCTTCGCCACGAACACGTGCGACTAAGGTTAAGTCTGGTGGTGTTGCACCGAACCACTTAGCCGCATCTTTATGTGGAATTGCGTTTTGCATCAGCTCACCGATTTTGGCATCGGTAAACATGTACTTGCTACGCATATCATCGGCAGAAATACCGAGATCATTCGCCACACGTTCATAGCGTTGATACTGAGTGCTATGACAACCAGAGCAATAGTGTTGGAACATGTCCAGACCACGCTCTAAAGAAGCCTTATCATGCAGATCAACATTGGCTTTTTCTAAATGTACATTGTGTCCACTCGCGGCCATCGCCAGCGTCGGGATCAATGTAACTAATGCAATCAGTAATTTTTTCATTAGTGTGTCAACCTCGCTGGAACAGGCTTAGTTTTCTCATTTTTGCTGTATAACCACAGTAATAAGAAGTAGCCGAAATACGTCACAGTGAAGATACGTGCAACAATAGTCAGCTCTGGTGTTGCAGGTACAGCGCCTAAGTAACCTAAGACGATGAACGATACAGCGAACTGAGCGATGTTCAACTTGTGCAGCGTGCTACGGTAGCGAATTGACTTCACTTTACAACGGTCTAACCAAGGCAATACGAACAGTACTGCAATCGACAGACCCATCATTACCACACCACCCAATTTATCGGGAACAGCACGTAAGATGGCGTAGAACGGAGTGAAGTACCATACAGGCGCAATATGCTCAGGTGTCTTCATTGGGTTAGCCGCTTCAAAGTTTGGCTTTTCAAGGAAGTAACCGCCGCCTTCTGGGATGAAGAACAGCACGTAACAGAACACGATCAGGAAGCCCGCAACACCCATAATGTCTTTAACTGTGTAGTATGGGTGGAATGGAATACCATCGACCGGCCAGCCATTCTCGTCTTTGTTCTTCTTGATTTCGATACCGTCTGGGTTGTTTGAACCCACTTCGTGCAGAGCGATTAAGTGTAAGAACACTAAAACCACTAACACTAATGGCAGTGCGATAACGTGCAGAGCAAAGAAACGGTTCAGTGTGGCGCCAGAGATCACGTAGTCACCACGGATCCATAGAGTTAAGTCATCACCGATAACAGGGATAGCACCGAACAGAGAAATAATTACCTGCGCACCCCAGTAAGACATTTGTCCCCATGGCAGCAAGTAACCCATAAAGGCTTCAGCCATCAGCACGAGGAAAATCAACATACCGAATAGCCACAGCAGTTCTCTAGGCTTTTGATATGAACCGTAAATCAGACCACGGAACATATGTAAGTAGATCACCACAAAGAACGCAGACGCACCCGTTGAGTGCATATAACGCAATAACCAGCCGTACTCTACGTCACGCATGATGTATTCAACAGAGGCGAAAGCACCTTCTGCTGTGGGTACATAGTTCATCGTTAACCAGATACCCGTCAGTAATTGGTTAACCAATACCAACATCGCTAGCGAACCAAAAAAGTACCAAAAGTTAAAGTTAGTTGGCGTAGCATACTGACCCACATGGCGATTATACGTCGCCGTCATTGGGATCCGAGCATCAATCCAATTAATTAAATTCTTAACCATTACGCCACTCCTTTATCTACACCGATGATAACAGTGCCATCATCAACATATTGATGTGGAGGGATAACTAGGTTCAATGGAGCTGGAACGCCTTGGAACACGCGGCCCGCCATATCGAACTTAGAACCATGACATGGGCAGAAGAAACCAGAAGTCACACCTTGAACTTGCTCAGCAAATGAATCTGGCAAATAAGTGGGTGAACATCCTAGGTGGGTACAAATACCGACAGCAATAAAATACTCTGGCTTGATTGAGCGCAGAGGATTTGTTGCATATTCAGGCTGCTGCATTTCAGCAGACGCTGGATCTCTTAACTTATCGTCGTGTGTTGGCAGTTCATTGATCACAGCTTCAGTGCGACGAACAACCCATACAGGTTTTCCTCGCCATTCAACACGGATCAGCTGACCTGGCTCTACTTTACTGATATTTACTTCGACCGGTGCACCTGCAGCTTTCGCTTTGGCACTCGGATTCCATGACTTGATGAAAGGAACCGCTACAGCGACGGCACCAGCACCACCTACTACGGCGGTTGCGGCTGTCAGGAATCTGCGACGTCCGGTATCGACTGGCGCATTGCTCATCCACTTATCTCCCAGAGGGTGTTGGAATTTTTATATTTCAAAGACTTTTTGCCTCTTAGTTATCACCATGGGCAAAAATCGAAGTTTGAAGCGGGGCTCATTATAGCTAAAAATTAGAAGCAGATCATAGTGAAAACACGCAAGTAAGTTAGGGAGATTGCGAGTTTTTTAAAAAAAGGGCAAAAAAAGTACAGCTGTTAAGCAATTTTAATCGTTTTGAACTGTTTTTTGAGCATATTGACTGTGTGATAGGCATAAACAATGCATTGCTAATGTATTTTTAGCGCTCACTTTGTCACTTACTGTTTTCATTTAGGATAAAAAAAATGGGCCCTAGTGATTGGGGCCCATTCTGAACGATTTAGCATCGCTTATTTCTTAGTAGCACTACTCTTCATGTATTTGAAGAATTCGCTATCTGGCTCTAACACCATAACGTCTGAACTTCCGGAGAAGCTCGCACGATAAGCATCTAAACTACGCAAAAAGCTAAAAAATTCAGGATCTTTGTTATAAGCATCCGAATAAATTTTTGCAGCTAATGCATCACCTTCACCACGAATGGTTAAGGCTTTACGCTCAGCTTCCGCAATTTTAACTGTAACATTGGCATCAATCGTAGCGCGAATAATTTCAGATTGCTCTTTACCTTGAGCACGGTGCTCTTTAGCCACAGCTTGACGCTCAGCGCGCATACGTTGGTAAATACTGTTACTCACGTTTGCGGGTAGGTTGATCTGCTTAACACGCACGTCAACAACTTCAATACCTAAATCTTTAGCACTCTCAGCAGCATTCGCTAACGCGTTATTTTGTAACTCATCACGCTGCCCAGAAACGATCTCTTTGATCGTACGACGACCAAACTCGGTACGTAAATCGTTGTTGATCTTACGTTGCAGCAAGGTCTCAGCATTCGATTTAATCCCTCCATTAGTAGAGAGGTAGTATTTTTCGAAATCAAAAATACGCCACTTCACATAGGAGTCGACCATTAAGTCTTTTTTCTCAGAGGTGACGAAACGATCTGCAGCGCCATCTAAAGTTTGGATACGCGCATCAAGCAACTTCACTTTATCGATCACAGGCACTTTAAAGTGTAAACCTGGGCCGAAAACACGTGTTACTTGTTTGCCATCAACTTTATCTTTAACGATTTCGCCAAAGCGCGCCACAATCGCACGTTCGCCTTCGTTAACCACCATCACAGATGACAAACCAATGCCTAATATAACGGCGATCAGAACAATACTTAATCTACCCATGAATTACTCCCTCCCCTGGCGAGCACGTTCCTCGCGAGATGGGCGTTCACTCAAAGGCTCACCAATGCGTGTCGTTGAAATAGATGAAGAATTGACATTCTGTTGAGGTTTAGGCTCAACGTCTGGCATAGTCGCAGGCTTCTCTTTGATTAACTTGTCTAGTGGCAGATACATTAAATTGCCGTTGTTTTTAGCATCGATAATGACTTTGTTAGTGTCAGTCATCACCTGTTGCATTGCATCGAGATACAAACGCTTACGGGTCACTTCAGGTGCAGCTTGGTATTCAGGTAAGAGCAACTCGAAACGAGCCACTTTACCGCGCGCCTCTAAAATTTCACGTTCTTTATAAGCATTAGCTTGTTGCGCCATGCGCTCGACTTCACCACGTGCTTTCGGTTCAATCTCACGGGCATAGGCTTCAGCCTCACGAATAAAGCGTTGTTCGTCTTCTTGCGCTGAAATGGCATCGTCGAATGCATCTTTCACTTCTTCAGGCGGACGCGCTGGCAAGAAGTTAACGTCAACAATAGCCAAGCCCAACTTGTACGGCTCAAGAATGCGTTCTAATTCTTTCCAAGTATCGCGACGAATAGCATCACGGCCTGTGGTCAGAATATCGTCCATCTTGTTGTGACCAATGACATAGCGCAGCGCACTGTCAGTGGCTTCACGTAAACTGGCATTGGCGTCTACCGCACTAAAAAGATAGGCATACGCATCAGAAATACGATATTGCACGTCTAGCTCAACCTTCACGACGTTTTCATCAGAAGTTAGCATGCTGCCAGATGATGGCACAGAGCGAACTGATTGCACGTCAACAGGATAAATTTCATCGATAAACGTTGGTTTCCAGTGAAGACCCGGTCCCACCTCACCATTATGTTGACCAAAACGCAACGCTACGCCCCGCTCGGCTTCTTTAATGGTGTACAAACCCGAAAGTCCCCAAACAACAAAAGCGATGGCAAGAATGATGATTAAGCTAAAGGAACTAAAGTTTTGGCCAGAAGAGCCATTACCTTTGCCGCCAAAGCGTTTTGAAAGATTACGAAAAACCTCATCAAGGTCCGGTGGTCCTTTGTCGTTACCACCTTTATTTCCCCAAGGATCATTACCCTTGTTACCGGGCTCGTTCCAAGCCATTTAGCACTCCATAAGTGGATGAAATAAATTAGATTATTAACAAACAGCCTTTTCTATCGACGCATCGTAGATAAAGGTTTCTAACTCACCCTGACTCTGTTTAGCTAATCGGCGCCAATCGGCATCCGATAAACGAACAGACAAAATACAGTTCCCCAGATCGTCGTACTCTTTCTGCTGTATCGCATCCAGTCGATAAAACTGGCCAAGATAATGTCCAGCTGTTGCCGGAATCTTAAGTGTAAACTCATGAATAACTTCACCAATTAACTCAGTGATCGCCTTCAAGAGCAGATCAAACCCCAAACGCTTTTGTGCCGAAACCCAGACTCGTACAGGCTTACCGCGTTCATCATATTCGATACGCGGCGTAACATCTTCAAGCAAGTCAATTTTATTGCAAACAATCAATTGCATCACTTTATCAGCATCGATATCTTTAAGCACTGATTGCACTTGCTCAAAATTATCCGCCATATTTTCATCTGCACAATCAACAATATGCAGTAACAAATCTGCTTGACGCGTCTCTTGTAATGTTGCTTTAAATGCAGCAACGAGATCATGTGGCAAATGACGAATAAAACCTACAGTGTCCGCTAAAATTACGGCACCGTCGGGTAGATCTAACTTTCTCAATGTAGGGTCAAGAGTCGCAAATAGCTGGTCAGCTGCATAAACATCAGATGAGGTTAAGGCATTAAACAGCGTCGACTTGCCCGCGTTGGTATAACCCACTAATGAGACGGTTGGCATGTCACTACGCTTACGGGCGCGGCGACTCTGCTCACGTTGTTTATCAACACGCTCTAAGCGTTTGTTGATATTTTTAATGCGCCCCCGAAGCAAGCGCCTATCTGTTTCGAGCTGGGTTTCCCCTGGGCCACGTAAACCAATACCACCCTTTTGGCGCTCAAGGTGAGTCCAACCACGCACTAGGCGAGTCGACATGTGGCGCAATTGCGCTAGCTCCACCTGTAGCTTACCTTCATGAGTCCGAGCTCTTTGGGCGAAAATATCTAAGATCAGTGATGTCCTGTCCAATACTCGGCACTGACATACCTGTTCAAGATTTCGCTCCTGAGCTGGACTCAAGGCGTGATTGAAAATAACCACATTAGCCTCGGTGGCTGCCACTAAGGCGGCTAACTCCTCGGCTTTACCAGAACCAATAAAAAACTTACGGTCTGGTGAGCGTCGACTTCCAGTAATGACCCCGACTGAGCGTGCTCCAGCTGATTCGACTAATAGCTGTAACTCCACTAAGTCTTCTCGGCGTTCCTCATCGAAAAAGTCGATATGGACAAGAACCGCTGTTTCTCCCGCCTCATAACGATCAAACAAGAAGCAAACTCCTTAACTAAACTTTATTATTCGCCACTTGGCATATCGTCTTGCGCGCCATAACCGCCCTGGGCATTTTGATGGCCAGCAACGTTAAATGGACGAGCAGGAACCACAGTAGAAATAGCGTGTTTGTAAACCATTTGGCTTACTGTGTTTTTCAACAGAATGACAAACTGATCAAACGACTCTACCTGTCCTTGGAGTTTAATGCCGTTAACCAAGTAAATAGATACAGGAACGCGCTCGCGGCGTAGTGCGTTCAAAAATGGGTCTTGTAAAGATTGCCCCTTAGCCATTTTATTATTTCCTTTTTAATTTATATAAAAATAAATCGATATCAGTGAAGTTTTTTGTTTAGTTTTAGTATTATACAGCAAGGGCTAATAAGCTAGCGGCATTGACGCATAAGTGTAACTAAATTCCCCTCAGCACCACTTTCCAGCCAATTCAACTCTGGCCAACTACGCAACCATGTTAATTGACGCTTAGCTAATTGCCTAGTAGCGGCAACGGCTTTTTCGACCATAGTATCATAGTCAAATTCACCATCGAGATATTGCCAACATTGTCGATATCCCACGCAACGCATTGAGGGTAAATCTAAATGCAAGTCACCTCTCGCTTTAAGCTGGACGACTTCATCAATAAAGCCTTGCTCTAACATTATGCGAAAACGCTGCCCGATTAACGCATGCAACACTTTACGCTCTCGCGGTGCAATGGCAAATTGCACCACATCATAGGGTAAAGGAGCCGACTTGGTCATTGTTAACTCAGTCAAACTCTTACCGCTTATTCTATAGACTTCTAACGCTCTTGAAAGCCTTTGTGGATCATTAGGATGAATTCTTTCTGCAGAGACGGGATCTATCTCCCTCAATTGCTCGTGCAGCGCTTCCCATCCATTTGTATCCGCCTCAGCTTGAATATCGGCGCGAATAGCCTCATCAGCACTGGGTAGCGGCGATAATCCCTCTAATAGAGCCTTAAAATACATCATGGTTCCGCCCACTAATAAAGGGGTCTTGCCCATGCTGATAATTTGTTCAATCTCGCGCAGCGCATCGGCTCTAAAATCGGCAGCCGAATAACTTTCACTCGGATCGCGAATATCAATCAGCCGATGCGGACCTCGTGCTAATTCCTCGGCAGAGGGCTTAGCACTGCCGATATCCATGCCGCGATAGATTAATGCTGAATCAACCGAGATAATTTCGCAATTATGCTTTTCGGCTAATTCGAGAGCTAAAGCCGTTTTTCCTGACGCCGTTGGCCCCATCAAAAAAACCCTTTAGGCTGTAATTCTTTATTCAATTGCTTGCTCTTCTAGCCACGATTGCCAAGGTAAGGATACTGCTTTACTGGCAATTTTCTGCCTTTTATCTTCCGTTAACTGACAATAAGCGGCCCAAATATCGGGTGCCGAGATAAATCCAGTTAGGCTTTGCTCTGCCAGCCATAACGCTAATGCATTGGGTGCTGGCGCTTCAAAACGTAACGATTGTAACCACTCAGGAATGATCTTCGCTAACTGACAGTCCCTCAGATATGGGGGCACTTTTTTAATAATCAACTGCTGGTAACGAATTGTTAGCTCTAAACCAAGTTGACGGATAAGTGTTGCATGCTCTTCGAGTAACGCTGCCCAATCAGGATCAGCGGCGACCGATACTGGCATCAATAAAGGCTGCCCAATCAACCCTATAGCCAGTTTTATTTCAATCTCATGGCTACGGACTGCTAATGCTGCAGACTCAATACGTAATAAACTTAATTTTGGCCCATCACTAAATACCCAAAATTGTCCATCGAGTATCAATGGCATAGGTAAAACAGCTTGATAAGCCTTGTCCTGTACGCTGTAAGATGGGGTCTGCAGTAATGCACCATAACTGGCAATCGCTGTCTTAGAAGGCAGCTCAGCTCTTGCACGGCTTTCTCCAGCCGAACTACTGCGTGACTCCCTAGGTACCGCCATGCTTCCATAGGCATTGCTCTGCACCATAGTCCCCGCCCGAACGGTGGCAATATCTCGAGCACGAGACTCACCAACAGGCGTATCGACTTGACTCCCTCGATAATTTTCAGGTTGAGGAGTATTAGTCCAAGCTAAGTTAGCTTTCGGAGATTGCAGCTCGAAGGCAGTATGTTCAGACTTGGGTTCTGAAACATCATCCTCCACTTGGGGCGAACCCAGCTCGAAAGGACGTTCAAAACTAAGCTCTCCGGCTTCTTCTAACGCCGATTGCAGTGCCTGCAAAATATAATCATGCACATAACGGCTTTGATGGAACCGCACTTCATGTTTTGCTGGATGCACGTTCACATCCACCTGATGAGGATCAATATCCAGCATCAGCACATAGCCGGGTTGTTCTACTTCGGCCTTTTGTGCAAATGCTTGACGTACCGCATGATTAACTAAACGATCGCGCACTAGACGGCCATTCACATAAAAGTAATGAGTATCGGTCTGCACGGTTGACCAAGGCGATTGCAGATAACCACTTAAACGTAAATCATCGTGTTGACATTCGATTCTAAGTGCTTGATCGGCAAACGGCCGGCCCGCAACCTGGGTCAGTCGTTGTAAATATTGTGACTCATTCATCGCCGGGCGATAATTGCGCACGGTTTTACCATTGTGTGTCAGGGTAAAATGGATATCCCCCCGCACCAAAGCAATTCGCTTTAACCATTCATCAATATGAGTAAATTCGGTTTTGTCACTTTTTAAAAAGCGTCGACGCGCCGGAGTATTAAAAAATAGATCAACGACTTCAATGGTTGAACCCACCGGATGCGCCGCAGGCATGACTTTAACAGCCATATCGACGCCTTCAGCGTAAGCTTGCCACGCTTCGGTTTGCTCAGCAGTGCGCGACGTTAAGGTTAAACGGGAGACGGAGCTGATACTTGCTAAAGCCTCACCGCGAAAGCCAAAGCTGAGGATAGCTTCAAGATCGTCGAGGGAATGCAGTTTCGAGGTGGCATGGCGCGACAACGCCAAGGCTAATTCATCCTTTGGGATCCCCGAACCATTGTCACGGATCTTAATCAGCTTACTGCCGCCCTTATCGATTTCGATATCGATACGGGTTGCGCCAGCATCTAAGCTGTTCTCAACGAGTTCTTTCACCACTGAGGCCGGTCTTTCGACAACTTCGCCAGCGGCGATTTGGTTCGCCAATTGCGGTGGAAGGATCTGGATCCCCATAGACTTCATCCTATTTAACTCTCAGGAATCACAAGTGTCTGCCCAAGCTGTACCACATCAGTCTTCATGCCATTAGCACGTATAATGCTAGCCATCGGGACTTTATAGCGCTGGGCAATAGCAGAAAGCGACTCCCCCCGACTCACCTTATGCTTAATATTTCCCGCAGATTGAGTACTTGATGGCGCCGTTGAACTTCCATGATTGCGCTTGGCCAATAAGGTATCAGCCGGTGGGTTGTTTTGGAAATAACGATTAACGCCCTTGTAAATCGCAGTGGCAATACTCTCTTGATGACGGTTGCTGCTCAGCAAACGCTCTTCTTTCGGATTCGAGATAAAGCCCGTTTCCACCAAGATTGACGGAATATCAGGAGACTTTAACACTGCAAAACTGGCTGATTCAGGACGATTCTTATGCAGCTCCGTCACTGCACCTAAATCTTTTAAAATATCCCCAGCAACCGAGTGACCAATGGCCATAGAGCTGTTCATAGACATGTCGAGTAAGGTCATAGCAAGATACTGTTCATTATCAGTATTTTGAATAATTTCCCCTGCGCCTCCCAGCAACTCTGAGTGTTTCTCTTTTTGTTCTAACCAACGACCAATTTCACTGTTTGCACGGCGCATCGACAATACCCACACAGATGCACCTCGTGGATTGGGTGATGTAAAAGCATCCGCATGAATAGAGATCAGCAAATCTGCCTTACTGTTACGAGCAAGTTCAGAGCGTTTATTCAAATTCACAAAGTAATCACCAGTGCGGATCATCACTGCACGCATTCCAGGTGTGTCGTTAATTTTGCTCGATAACCGTTTTGCAATTTCGAACACGACTTTTTTCTCATAGAGACCGGATGGTCCAATCGAGCCGGGATCATCACCACCATGCCCTGCATCAATCGCGATAACAATATCGCGGGAAGATGGCACACTTTGATTAACGGATTTTTTAACTGAAGTTGAACTCGTGACTGACGGCGAAGCCGTCACAGTTTTATCCTCTAGGTCAACCACAAGCCGATTACCATAAGGGGCCGTCACGGGTAACGAAAATAAGTTCGCATTTAAGGGTTTAACCAAATCAATAACCAGACGTAAATCGCCTTTCGTCGGAGATTTGCTGACTCGTATGCCTTTGACTAACTTACTGTTGTTATCGATATTTTTCAGGCTCAGTTTAGTTGATGCCTTTTTTAGTTCGACCACTAAACGATGAGGACCATCGAGGGAAAAATAACTGTAATTGGGCACCTCACTCAAATCGAACACAATTCGTGTCGACTCGGGTGCGGCCCAAATACGCACACCTTCGAGCTGGTTGGCCGCGTGGGCTGCAACAGCAAAAAACGCGCATAAAAAAAGAATAATTCTTTGAAAGTAATACTTATTTTTAGTCATCTTTGTTTTTATTTTATCGCGGCTAATAGCGTTTTACCTGATTCGGTTAAGGCTCGAATATGGATTTCACGTCCTTGGTTAAAATATTTTAAATGTAGGTGGATATCAGCATCGGGTAACAACCCTTCACCTTTGTCAGGCCATTCTACGATACAGAGGCTGCTCTGGGTAAAGTAATCACGGATCCCCATAAACTCTAACTCTTCGGGATCGTTTAAACGATACAAATCAAAATGATAAACTTCGACACCGTCGAGCTCATAAGGTTCAACTAAAGTGTAAGTTGGGCTTTTGACTGCACCTTTATGTCCTAATCCTTGAATCAAACCGCGGCTCAGAGTGGTTTTACCCGCCCCCAAATCCCCCGTTAAATACAGAGTCAAAGGCGCTTGAATATGGCGAGCCAATTTTTGCCCAACCGCAATAGTCTCGTCTTCATTATGTAATTGAAAGGTTAACTCTGTCTCTGTCATGTCCGCTTATATCACTGCCGTTATCGATTAAGGAGGCAATTTAAGCGCGGCAGTCCACCCGCGCTTAAATTTTACAGCGCCTAGAGTAAATCACTATTTACTAATTGGCGAATAAAAGGCATCAAATCGCTGGCTAACATGCCCCGTTCACCTTGAACCGCAGCAAGGTCCGCCGCACAACCATGAACGACAACGCCAACGACTGTCGCCTGCATGTTATCCATACCTTGAGCCATAAGGGCGCCTATAATACCAGATAACACATCACCGCACCCACCACTCGCAAGACCAGGATTACCAACTGGCGCCACGACCATCTGTTTTCCATCAAAAATAATGGTTCCAGCCCCTTTAAGCAGGACTACTCCACCGTATTTTTGCTGCAAAGCACGCACGGCTGCGAATCGATCATGCTCAATATCAGCGACACTGCATCCCAACAGTCGTGCGGCCTCTCCCGGATGGGGCGTGAGTACCCAGTTAGTTTGCCTGCGCGGTTCTTGACTGAGCAGATTCAGGGCGTCGGCATCGAGTACACAGGGTTTATCGCTTAACCCCGCGGCTTTAAACAAGTTATAACCCCAATCGTGTTTACCTAACCCCGGGCCAAGCACAACCACCTGTGCCCAACCAAGGCGCAGATACACCTCCATATCGACTAGCTCACAACCCCAAAACATTAACTCAGGTCGAGATACATTTACCGTAAGTTGGTGCTCAGGCCGACTGATCACTGTGACTAATCCAGCCCCCGCACGCAAACAAGCTTCACTGGCAAGCCGAATCGCCCCAGCCATGCCAAAGTCACCACCAATCAGGGTCACTTTACCCGATTGACCTTTGTGGCTATCCCTTGCTCTGGCGGCAAAATAGCTTTTTAGGATTTCACCACCCACTCGAGTCGCGCTTTCACCATTAAAAAAGGGAGTTAATCCCAGATCGGCAAAAGCAAGATGACCGCAGTGATGTCTTGCCTTACTGGTGAGTAGGCCTTGTTTTAAACCGCCAAAGCATAAAGTCGCATCCGCCATCACTGCGACTTGAGCGACAACACCGGTATCGGCCAAGATCCCCGAGGGGAGATCCAAACTAAGCACCCAAGCATTACTCTGATTAATGGCATGGATAAGCGCAGCAACCTGTTCTCGCACCGCGCCCTGAACGCCAGTCCCCAGCAATCCGTCGATAAGGATTGACGCCTGTAAGATCGCATCAATATTAGGAGAATCGACTATCCCACCTTGATTAAGGTAAGCAGAAAGCGCTTGTTCAAATTCTGGCGTACCCTTGGTCTTTAGTAAAAAAACGTGAACCTTATGTCCTGCCTCTAGAGCTAGACGAGCACAAACGAGGGCATCGGCACCGTTATTACCATTACCTGCGAGTACCAATAATGGCATAGCCCCAAACTTAGGCTGGCATGCTATCTGCTCTGTTAAATAGTTAAACGCTGCGCATCCAGCACGTTCAACTAATTGATACAACGTAGCTTCCCCTTCTGAAACTGCGAGCAGTTCCGCCGCTCGCACCTGCTCTTGCGTATAAAGCGCTGTGGGTAAACTCGATAAATCTTGTGCCATAGAGGATCTCCTGCGCGACAAAATAACAAAAGGGTGACTCATCTAATCGACCATCGCTATGGATGAACACTAAACAGTTAATGGTCAAATCAACTAATGAGATCAAGAAAGTAGCAAAAAGCTTCGAGAAAAGTTATGACGTAAATCAGATGCCATGCAAAAAGCAGTGAATATGGACAACACTTATCATCCAAAAACAACAAAGCCAGCATTTAGCTGGCTTTCGGTGTTTACACGAACACAGATGAGGTATCGATAGGTTAAATATCGTCCATCCGGATAGTGCTGTGAACTAATCGTTGCTGTTGAGTTTTCTCAACTCGAATTAAGCCTTCTAATGCCGCACGCGCATCTTCAGCAGTGGTTGAGTTGACGGTTTTTTCCAATAAGCCAATCAGACGATTTTCCAAGTCGAGATGTAAATTCAACACATCATCTTCGTTCATATTGGCGGGTAACATGGTATCTTGGCAACGCTTAGTAAAATCTTCAAACACAAAGTCTTTATACCAAGTATCGAGAACCCTCGCTGGCGCCTCATCCATATAATCACGCAATTTTTCAGCGACATGCTTTTGATGAGATTCAAAATACTCCAGCATCATCTTTACTCGAGCGGAGTCAGCATGATTGTTCAGTCGGCCATAGAGTTGCGCCATATCTAAGCGGCAGTTCGCCACATACTCAAGTAAATCACGTAATTGTTGAATACGCATATAATGCACTCCAGTGTTAAGCCAACTACTTGGCGCTATTAACTTTGTCTGGATTCATTATGTAAGTAAAAGCGTTACGAATATTTGAACAAGGTCATAATTTAACTTTCGCAACGCCATCTAATTTAGGAAATCTTGAAGAAACAAGGTGCAGATCACGCATTAACCTTGCTGTTTTATTTTTTACAAAATAGAAAACATCATCGACAACAGCCGCAGGGCAGGTAAATCCTGCAACACTTAACCACATTAGTATTAAAAATAACCACGAAAACAAAGGTTAATAAATTGCAGCGATGAACGTGCTCAAAAATGCTTGGAATAATCAACAACGGAACAGACATGTTAAGTGTACAGAAAAGTAAAATAGCGCTATGTCAGTTGCGATAACTTAGTTTGAAATGATGAAGATTTTATGGGGAGACTAACGAGAAAAATTGGAACGACATATCAGGTTCGAACCGATGACCTATACCTTGAAAAGAAAGGTATCGCAATATCAAAAGCACAACTGAGCTAATGCTAATTGAGTACTTGATTATGGGGAGATTTAGAAAATTGGAGCGACATATCGGGTTCGAACCGATGACCTATACCTTGGCAAGGTATCGCTCTACCAACTGAGCTAATGTCGCATTTACATTTTAAGACTGTAACCGTCTGAAATTGGAGCGACATATCGGGTTCGAACCGATGACCTATACCTTGGCAAGGTATCGCTCTACCAACTGAGCTAATGTCGCATAATTAGTGCTTCACATTCGCCTTCAACATCGACAAAGGTATCGTCTATCAACCTTTATCAACTGAGCTAATGTCGCATAATTTTGTATTTAATGACTTGGTGAATCACTAAATTTGTATTTGGAGCGACATATCGGGTTCGAACCGATGACCTATACCTTGGCAAGGTATCGCTCTACCAACTGAGCTAATGTCGCATATCCTGCATTTAATGACTTGGTAAATCACTAAATTTGTAATTTGGAGCGACATATCGGGTTCGAACCGATGACCTATACCTTGGCAAGGTATCGCTCTACCAACTGAGCTAATGTCGCATTTTGTATCGCTGCCACATTTGCCTTCAACATTCACAAAGGTATCGTCTCCTAACCTTTATCAACTGAGCTAATGTCGCCTTTACTTATTTGACGAGACAATCATGCCCGCATCAAAAAGTTGAGGCCGCATTATATGAAAAATTTATGCGGCTGCAACCCCTTCTTGCAGATTTATCTGCTGATCGGTCAAATTTTAAATACTTTGCTGCGGTAATACTGTAATTCAGCGATCGACTCTTGGATATCTTGCAGCGCTTGATGAGTGTTTTGCTTTTTGAAACCTGCCATAGTTTCAGGGCTCCAACGCTTCACTAGCTCCTTAACCGTGCTTACGTCTAGATTGCGATAATGGAAGTAGTCCTCCAATTCACGCATATAACGATTTAAGAAGCGACGGTCCTGACCCACGCTGTTACCACACATAGGCGAGACACCCTTAGGCACGTATTGCTCTAAAAATGCGATGGTTTGTGCAACAGCCTGCGCTTCGTTCACTTGGCTGGCACGCACTCTATCGATGAGGCCCGATTCACCGTGATGTTTTTGGTTCCAATCATCCATGGCCGCCAGTACTTCATCCGATTGATGAATAGCAATCACTGGCCCCTGACCGATAATATTGAGTTCTTGGTCTGTTACTAAGGTAGCAATTTCAATGACCCTATCGACATCGGGTTCTAACCCAGTCATTTCGAGATCGATCCAAATGAGATTATTTGCGTCTGCCGCCATAATTGCGCCTTATCATGTCAGTTAGCCTAAATTCAGGCTTTTTTATTCAAGAGCGTGTATCATACTGCTTTTTTCAAACACAAAATATCACCTAATTGACGAAGACAAACCAGTGAGTAAAAAGAAACCCCTAAGCCAAGGCCAATTACGCCGTATGCGCGCCAATCACGAGAAACGCCTCAATCGTGACAATGGTGATAAAAATGCGCCTGAGTTACAGGATAGCTCACTCGGCCCAGAACAGAGCGGAACCGTGATCTCCCGCTTTGGTCAACATGCCGATATTGAAACCGAAGATGGCCTGATTGTGCGCTGCAACATTCGCCGCACCATTAGCAGTTTAGTGACTGGCGATAAAGTGATTGTACGCTTAGCTATTGAAAGCCAAGCAAATAGTGGTATAGCTGGCATTGTGGAAGCAGTGCATCCAAGACGCTCTTCCCTCTCGCGCCCCGATTTATACGATGGCGTGAAAATTATCGCCTCGAATATCGACCAAATTTTGATTGTGTCTTCCGTATTACCTAGCTTTACCACCCAGATTATTGACCGCTATTTAGTGGCAGCCGAAGACACGGATATTCCGCCGATCATCATTTTGAACAAAATTGATCTGTTAACGCCGGAAGAAGCACCCGCCATCGAAGCTGCCTTAAAGCGCTACGAAGCCATTGGATATCCAGTATATAAGGTCAGCAGTAAGTTAGGCGAAGGCTTAGATACCATTAAAGCCCTGCTGAAAGATAAAGTGAGCGTATTTGCTGGCCAGTCTGGTGTGGGTAAATCCTCTCTGGTCAACGCCTTACTGCCCGAAGCCGAGCTACTGGTAGGCGATGTCTCCGACAACTCTGGGCTTGGACAACACACCACGACCACAGCTAAGTTGCTACATTTACCGAGTGGTGGTGATTTAATCGACTCCCCCGGCGTGCGCGAATTTGCCCTCTGGCACTTACCCGCCCAACGTGTCGGTTGGTGCTTTATCGAATTTCGTGACTTTTTAGGTGGCTGTAAATTCCGCGATTGTAAACACGGCGATGACCCAGGCTGCGCCTTAAAAGCCGCAGTCGAAGCGGGTAAGATTAGTGAAGATCGCTTTAATAACTACCATCGTATTATCGCAAGCCTTGATGAGCAGCGTCACGCTCGGCAATTTCGCGCCCAAAGCGATGAATAACGAGTACAACAAAGCCATCACAACGAATAGAATTAACGCAAAACAAGTCTCAACCTAAGTTGAGCAACATAAAGGAAAGGAACACAAATTGGATAAAGTTAAAATTGCGCTGCAGTACATGCTGCCAAAGCACCTGTTATCTCGCTTAGTCGGTAAACTTGCCGCTTCCGAAGCTGGCGCATTAACGACTGCCGCGATTAAATGGTTTATCAAGCAATATAAAATCGATATGAGCGAAGCGGCTCAGAGCGAACCTGAGGCTTATAAAAGCTTCAACGACTTTTTTACCCGTGCACTTAAGCCTGGTATTCGCCCAATTAATACTGCGGCCAACATCATGGTGCACCCCGTTGATGGCGCCGTCAGCCAACTTGGTCCCATCAAGGATGGGCGTATTTTCCAAGCTAAAGGCCATCACTATTCTTCACTCACTTTGCTTGGCGACCAAGCCGAAGATGCCAAACGCTTCGAAGGTGGTGATTTTGCGACAATTTATCTGGCTCCTAAGGATTATCACCGCATCCATATGCCGATTAAAGGCACCCTGTCGAAGATGACCTATGTGCCAGGTGAGCTGTTTTCCGTTAACCCGCTAACGGCGCGCCATGTGCCAGGCCTATTTGCTCGCAACGAACGTGTAGTGGCAATTTTTGAAACCGAGCTTGGCCCACTGGCTATGGTATTAGTAGGCGCAACTATTGTGGCGAGCATCGAAACCGTTTGGGCAGGCACTATTACGCCGCCAACCGGTAAGCAAGTATTCACTTGGGAATATCCAACGGTAGGCCCTGACGCGATTACCTTAGAGAAAGGCGAAGAAATGGGTCGCTTCAAGCTTGGCAGTACCGTCGTCATGCTGCTTGCCAAAGATGCTATCGACACCTTCGCCGAAGGCGTTGAACCCGAAGCCGTGACGCGTATGGGTCAAGCCTTTGCTAATCTGAAAAACCAGGCGTCAGCCGACTAACTACGGCGACCCAATTGAGCCAGACCAGTAAACCTTCGGGATTAATCGAATTACACTTAGCTGTGCTGATGTTTGGCGGCACAGCGTTGTTTTCAAAGTTAATCCCCTTAAGCGCACTCGATATTACCTTCCTAAGATGTGTCGTCGCGGCGTTAGTGTTGGCATTGCTCATCAAATTCCGCGGTAAATACTTAAGCCTTGCCAGCAAACAGGATTATCTGGTTGCTATCGGCTTAGGTGTGATAGTCAGCCTGCACTGGGTCACCTACTTTGCCGCGATGCAACTCTCATCGGTCGCCATCGGCATGATCGCCTTCTTCACCTATCCGGTGATGACGGTGATTGCCGAGCCATTATTAACGGGCAATAAAATCAAGCTGATGGATATTATCAGCGGCATTTTCGTGCTGATAGGTGTTGTACTGCTGATCCCCGAAGCCAATCTTGGTAACGACACGACTCTAGGAATTGCGATCGGTATTCTGTCGGCAATGTTATTTACCGCCCGTAACCTACTGCAAAAACGCTATTTTTCCCAATATAGTGGCCCCCACGCCATGTTTTATCAAACCTTAGTGGCGGCGGTGTTTCTTATGCCTTGGCATCAAACAGATCTGCAAAGCATCTCCCTCGAGACCTGGGGCTTGATTGTGCTGCTAGGGGTCGTGTTTACTGCCGCGCCCCATGCGCTGTTCACCTCGGCATTGCGCCAATTAAGTGCTAAAACAGTAGGACTAGTCTCCTGCCTTCAACCCTTTTATGGGGCCATGTTGGCTTTGCTGATTTTAGGTGAAGCACTGAATGTAAATACTTTGATAGGCGGAACCATCATAGTCGCCACCGCCATCTTTGAAACCCATCAATCCCACCAGTCACAACGGCAAAAAAAGAACATTTGAAACATACCAATCTTGGCCCAAGTTGGCTAAGATGAGTGCGTCTTTCGCCTCTAATTGCTTTTGCCTATATGCCACGTATTTTATTGTTCGTTATTGCTTTTTTGTCTTTTTCTCTCCATGCCAATTCGCCCTTGCAATTGGACAAGCGTCTTGGCCTAAACAACCAAAATCAGCAACAAAATATTAGCATTGACGATCAAATTGTTGAGCTTAAAAACAACATTGACAGACTGGCGGCCAATGCGAGCAGTTTTCAGCAGGCGCAGCTGGATTTTGAAAAAAATAAAAAGGTCATCGATCAGGGCTTAAAAGAGGCCACTAAGCCATTAAAGCTGGATAAAGCCACAGATCTTAACCAGCAAGCCTCGATGGCCTATTTACGCCTATCTGAGTTAAAAGAGAGTGAGGCGGCTCTCGGCAATCAAGTCAACGAACTACTACAGCGCCATAATCTACTGCCTTCCGTCATTGCCAATGCAAGACAAAATGTGCTGCAAAATAAAAAAACGGAATTGGCGCCTATCGATACGCCAGCGGGTGAATTACAACAAATACAGCGGATTTTCTTCGAACAGAGCCTTGCCACCCATGAGGCCGAGCTTGCCAGTAGCCAAAAGCGTATCGAACTTACCCAGCTACAGTTACAGTTAGTTCGCCAGCAATTGAGCCAGCAAGAAGCCTTTATCGAAACTATCAATAAGGCGATCAACAAGCAGCGCCAACAACAAACCGATGCCACGCTGGCCAAGAATTTAGTTGATACCACTAAAGTCATCGATCCGATTACACGCAATATCGCCGATACCAATCAGATCTACGGCCAAAAACTGCAAACCTTAACCTTGCAAATCAATAACGTGGTAGAGCAGCAAGAACAGGCTGAGCTCCAATATCAATCTCAAGCCAAGCAACTTGCTAATATCCAAGAGCAAATTACTTGGGTCAAAATGAACTCCGCCTTTGGCGAACGCTTTTTGCAGATGTTGCAATCGCTGCCTAAGCCGCCAAACCATGAAAAACTACAAACTCTTATCGCCGATGCGCGTCTCGACAGATATCACCTAGAGCAACAGCAGGCGCTCAACGAACAAGAACTCGAACAAGCCAATCTCTATAATGAGGGGCAGATTAAGCTGCTGCGCTCACAACAAGCATTGCTGACTCAGCTAATGCAGAGTTATGACCAGTATTTGAGTGAACTAGGCAAGCTTAAAGTGAATTATCAGCAGCTTAGCCAACAGCACCTGACGCTAAAAAACACCCTAAACGAACATCTATTTTGGGTACCTAATGCCGCGAGCATTAACAAGCTCTGGCTCACCGATATTCAACGTAGCGCCCTATGGCTAATCCAACAGGCACAATGGGGACAACTGAGCAAAGCTTGGCAGGAGCAAAACGACTATTGGTCATGGTGGATCATTCTGCTAGTGCTCTGTTTAGTGGTTCAAGATTTAATAAAACCTAAATTCAATCGATTACTCGGCAACTATGCAACCTATGTAGGTAATGTGACTCAGGATAAATTTATTTATACCTTCAAATCCTTAGTCCTTAGCCTAGGTTATGCCCTCATCAAACCGCTACCCATAGTGGCAGCAGGATGGATTTTCTATCAATCAGACCGTAACTTTGTGCAAGCGGTCGGCATGGGGATTTTAGCAATAGGATTGGTTTACCTATTGTATCGATTGATTTTTATTCTTGCTCTAGATAAAGGCGTATTGGTAGGCCACTTCAAACGCCCCTCAAAACTGATTCAGGCAGGCCAGCTCAGGCTCAAACACTTTGTATTTGTCGCCAGTCCCTTGCTTGGCATTATGGGCTTTACCGAAATACTCGATGCCTCGCTTATCCGCAACAGCATTGGCCGCGGCGCATTTATCTGTTTTTGTGTGGTGTTATTCTTGTTATACAAGGATATTTTGCTATTAAGCCGGCAAAATAGCGTTGCTCAAAAAGAGGGGAAGAACAAACGGCTGATCCAAAAATTGCTCTGGGCATTGTTGATCGCTGTTCCCCTGCTGAGCGCTGGGCTCGCCTTTAGGGGCTACTACTTCACCGCATTCCAAATGCTGTTGCAATTACAGCTATCGATCATATTGGGATTAAGCTTTTTACTGCTCTATCAATTAATTAAACGTTGGATGTTGATTGAGCGCCGCCGCATTGCCTTCGACCGCGCGAAAGCGAAACGGGCTGAGCGTTTAGCCCAACGGGAAAAGGGCGAAACACACCATAGCTCCAATGATGGCTTAGATACCTACGAAGAACCCGTAGTCGACCTCGAAACCATTTCGAGTCAGTCCCTTGGATTGGTGCGTTCCTTATTGCTACTGGCGTTTTTAGCCAGCTTGATTGGCCTGTGGACGCAAACCCATACGGCGCTGTTTTCCTTCTTGGATGGCATCACCCTCTGGACCACCAATACCAGCGTCAATGGTGTCGAGCAGCAGCTCCCCATCACCATGAAATCGCTGTTATTCGGCTTAATCATCGTTGGCTTCTCGCTGATGATTGCGACCAATTTACCCGGTTTGCTTGAGCTGATGATCCTACAGCGGCTCGATTTAACACCCGGTACTGGCTTTGCCATCACCACAGTAAGTCGTTACTTAGTGGTGTTTTTAGGCCTGTTGATTGGTTTTTCGAATCTCGGGATGGAATGGTCAAAACTGCAATGGTTGATTGCCGCCTTGTCACTGGGTCTAGGTTTTGGTTTGCAGGAGATTTTTGCCAACTTTATCTCGGGCCTGATTATTCTGTTCGAAAAGCCAGTGCGTATTGGCGATACGGTGACAATCCGCGATCTCACCGGGACTGTGAGTAAAATCCAGATCCGTGCCACCACCATTATCGATTGGGACAGAAAGGAAATTATCATTCCTAACAAGGCTTTTATTACCGAGCAATTGATTAACTGGTCGCTGTCGGATCCTATTACCCGTGTCATTGTTTATGTGTCGGTTGCCCGCGATTCGGATCCAGCAAAAGTGGAAGCCACGCTTTATCAAGCTGTTCAGGAATGCGAAGATGCGTTGCCGAATCCAGAGCCAGAAGTGTGGTTTGCTGGCTTTGGTAAACATACTCAAGACTATGAAGTACGAGCCTATGCAAAAGATATGTCGGCACGCTGGCCACTACGCCACGATCTGCACAAACGTATTACCCGTAAGCTTAAAGAAAACAACTTGGAACTCGCCTATCCGCAAATGGAAATCCATATTAAAAATGGCCAAACTCGCGATCAGGTCGGCATAATCCGCAGTTAATAGGAAAAATCACATGCTTATTTTTGCTCACCGTGGTGCCAGCGGTTATGTGGCGGAAAATACCTTAGCCGCCATGGCCAAAGCGATTGAATTAGGCACCAAAGCCATTGAGTTGGATGTGCACAATGTCGAAGGTGAGTTAGTCGTATTTCATGACCGCAGGCTCGACAATAAAAGCTCAGGCCAAGGCATTATCCATTTAGTAAGTAGGGACTACCTAGAGCAAGTCACAGTTAAAGGCGAACCCATTCCCACACTTTGGCAAGTGCTCGAACTGGTCGCAGGTCGCGCCACAGTAAACATTGAACTTAAAGGCGTAAATACAGTAACGCCACTCCTCGAACTTTATCCAAAAGCCATCACCGAGCTAGGGTTCAGTACCGAGCAATTACTGATTTCCTCCTTTAATCATCCTTATTTACAGCAAGTTAAACAGGCTCTGCCACAGGCATTAGTGGCGCCCTTGCTCGCCAGTATTCCCCTCGATGGCGCAGCGGTCGTAAGCGAGCTAAACGCATATTCTTTGCATTTAGATGTGAGTTTTATCAGCCAAGCTCTAGTGGATGACGCCCACCAAAGAGGTGCTAAGATTTATGTTTACACCGTCGATCACAGCGATGATATTCATGCACTTAAGCAACTTGGTGTCGATGGCATCTTCAGCAATTACCCCGATCGTGCGATGCAGGCGCTAGCACACCCGACCAATACAGACTATCGCGGTTATTTCGAATAACCGCATTTCACGGACTTAACGCCTTAAGCTTGGCTATTTCGCTGTGCCCAATAGCCGATAAAAATAAACATGGCGACGATCAGCAAAAACATCCAATGGGATGGCATGGCAACGATTTGCCTTGCCACCCAAGGCGTAGCTTTAACGATCAATAGGCCATAACCAAAGGCATTCACAATGATAAAAACCAAGGTTCGCAGGATAAAAGAGTGACCAACTAAATGCCGTCTGATGATGCGATTCATATCGGCTGAAAACACTAAAATCAAACACACCACCATGGCCGTGGCGATATCGAAGGACCAAGGACGCAACATATTTCCTAAATGGCCAATAATGGCGACTAACTGATCAAACATAAGACTCAACCTAAATAGCGCTGCAAAAATTAAAACAAGACAGCAGCATATTGAAAAATAAAGACAACCAAGCATAAAGGGAGACGACATGGGGCACAAGTTACTCTTACTCACTAAGGCGAATGAACAATATCGCCAGCTCATTGAGGCGCAGCAGTTGCCCGACCTTGAGTTGCTTGATGATAATCCTGCGAATATTGCACAGGCCGATATCTGGCTTGCCGAACCTAAGCTTGCCGCACCGCTAGTGCCCCATGCCAAAGAGCTAAAATGGTTGCAATCCAGTTTTGCGGGCATTGATGCCCTGATGGGGCCAAGGGCAAGAAAGGATTATCAACTCACCAACATCAAAGGGATTTTCGGCCCCTTAATGAGCGAATATCTATTCGGTTATCTGCTCGCCCACGTGCGAGGACACCATTTCTACCAAGCGCAACAGCGGCAAAAAATTTGGCAAGTACAAAGTGCTACGCGCACCAGTTTACAAGGGATGCGATTATTACTCTTAGGCACAGGTTCCATCGCCCAGCATGTTGCCAAGACGGCTAAACAGTTCGGCATGCATGTTACTGGGATAAACCGCAGCGGCCGTGAGGTCGAAGGCTTTGATGTAATTTTGCCGCTCTCACAGCTCGCACAATGCTTAAGCCACAGCGATGTGGTCACTAACTTACTGCCAAGTACACCAGAAACGCGCCAGCTTCTGAATGAGTCAATGATTGCTAAGCTCAAAGCCGATGCTATTTTGGTAAATGTTGGCCGCGGTGATGTACTCGATCTCGATGCCCTCAATGCCCAGCTGATTGCCCAACCTGCGCAGCAAGCCATTCTCGATGTGTTCATGCAGGAGCCACTCCCTGCAACGCATCCGATTTGGGAGAGGCCAAACGTCATTATCACGCCCCATATCTCAGCGCCGAGTCAACCTGAGCAAATCGTCGGTATTTTTAGCGATAACTATCGCCGCTATATAGCAGCAGAGCCTCTGCAAAATCAGGTCAATTTTACTCAGGGCTATTAATCGAGGCTCAATCCCTATGGCAGAAAAGAAAAGGCAATCAAAGATTGATTGCCTTTTGATACAAACGCTTGGATAGCGACGGGACTAAACTTTAAAACTGCGTTTTAAAAACTGCCCAACCAACACGGTATGGGAATCCATTTCGCTAATCACTTCATCATTGAGGTCAACCATTTCACAGCCGAGTTGGTGGCTGGAATGGGTAAACTGTGACACATTAACCACGCTTCGGTTCATCTCATTTGCCACACTCGATTGCTCTTCCACCGCACTAGCAATATGGTGATTCATATCGGTAATGGTCACTATGGCCTCACGTATGGTACGCAGCGCCGCACCCGCTAAATCCGCTGTGGTAATACATTCGGAGGCAGCTTCAACCCCTTCATGCATACTTTGCACAGCTTTATTTGTCCCCTGCTGCAACAGATTAATCATACTGTGGATTTCCTTTGTTGCATCATGGGTACGTTTCGCTAACGCCCGCACCTCATCGGCAACAACCGCAAAACCACGTCCTTGCTCCCCTGCCCGCGCAGCTTCAATGGCGGCATTTAATGCCAATAGGTTTGTTTGCTCTGCAATGCTTTGAATGACATCCAGCACCCTACCAATATCTTTACTATGCCCTTCTAATTCGCTGATAACTTTCGAGGTTTCGTGCAACTGTTGCGCCATGGCCTGAATAGATTGAATCGTACTCAGCACAGTTTTATCGCCGTTGATTGTTTGCTCTGATGCCATCTGTGAAGCGCTCGCCGCATCGGCACAGTTAGAAGACATATCACCAAGGGTCGCTGTCATTTGCTGCATTGCAGTTGCTACTTGCTCGATCTCAGAAAGCTGTGACTGGCTTGTATTTTGAATTTCTTCGCCTTTTGCCGCTGATACTTTGGCTTCTTGAGTCACCTTATCGCAGGAATCACGGGCACGACCTAGCACAGATTTTAACTCAGAGTTTTGCATTTGCAGTGCAAGCTCTATCGCGCCAACATCATCGGATTGTCCAGTGTAGATATATGCCATTAAAGGGTTATCGTAGATTTTCTTCGCCTTAGCGACCAAAGTCCGATACCGACCTAAAATCAAATTACCGCCAATAAACAGCACTAAGGCACTGATGGCTAGCGCCATAAATCCCACCACTCCCACTTGCAGCGCCAAATACAGCATGGGCAACAAAGCCGCAAACACTAAAAGCGCCAACTTAGTTGGCATATCCAAGATTCGTTTTAACGCGTTAACATGGCCGCTTTTATTTAACTCGGCGTAGGCCGCCTCTGCTCTGTTGATCTGTTCGCGGCTGGGTTTAGTCCGTACCGACTGAAACTCCGCCACCTGGCCATTAATAACAATGGGAGATACATAAGCATCAACCCAATAATGGTCACCATTGGCGCAGCGGTTTTTAACAATGCCTTTCCAAGGCTCACCTTTACGAATGGTTTTCCAGAGGTCTTCAAACGCTTGAGGGGGCATATCGGGGTGACGCACCATATTGTGGGGTTGCCCCAACATCTCATTGAGGGTATATCCCGCTACAGTGCAAAAGGATTGATTGGCGTAGGTTATATGACTCTGAGTGTCTGTGGTTGACAGTAAAATCCAATCCGCTGGATAGTCATATTCACGTTGTGTTACAGGCAAATTTTTTCTCATGATAACCCTTGGATCTATTATGAATTTATTATTCAGTCATCCATGAGCTATCCTTCCCTGATACCAATTCAATCATCCATTTTGATCTAAACACTCAGCCTTGATTCACGCTCTTTGAGATTAGCTCAAAAAATGTGCTAAAGGTAACAAAATAGAAAATTGAGAAAACAAGACCACCAACAATATTGCATTTGATAAGCGTTTTCATTTAGAATTAGCCCAACTTATGTTGGAGTTCCAAAAATGTACGTTTGTCTTTGTCACGCCATCACAGATACTCAGATCAAAAACGCAGTAAGCCAAGGCGATACAAGTCTTGCTGACGTTAAAAAGCGTTTAGGCGTTGCCGATCAATGCGGCAAATGCGCAAGAATGGCCGTACAAATCATCCAAAACCAACTCGAAATCGAACCTAATTACTACGAAGTCGCTTAACTTAGAATCTTCAACCCCTTTAAGCAAAACATCATTTTTGTGCTCACTGCTATTCCTAATCGCTAACATCCACATCGTTTTGAGATATTGCACAATATCAAGCTTAAAAACAGATATTGCCGCACATCCCCTTAATGGGACATCCCACTCAGTCAACAGCACAAATGCTTGTCGCTCAATGGGATGCACTCTGTTTATCGGCGTTTTAATAAATACGCAGCTTCATTCAACCAAGGGACTTCTTTCTTAACAAACCTCGGGTTGTCCGCAAGCACGTCCTGACAATCCAAGAGCTGGATTTCAAAATCGTCACTTAAATGTGTTTCTACCCAAGTTGGCGACACCGCAAAAGGTGGCCCACTTAAAGCGTCCTGCGGGTAGTCTAAGGTCACCAATAAACCAACACTGCCCGAAGGCAATAACTGCGCTAATTGCTTGGCATATTGCGCCCGCATACTCTCAGGCCAGGCAATCAAGGCCGCGCGATCATAAAAACCACTCACTTGCGCCGTAATAGACTGATGTAAGGTGAAGATATCGCCTTGATACAAACTTATCTGTTCGGTTTGGTAATGCTGATGTTCGCCTTCTGCACTTTGCTGCATTGGCAATTGGTTATCGCTAAAAAACTGTTGCACAGCGAGTTCATTCAACTCACAACCAATCACTTGATGCCCCTGCTCGGCTAAAAAACACATATCCAAAGTACTTACCACACAGGGGAACAAAAACCTTGGCATCGGCGGGAAGCGCCAATTGATGCCAATACGTGACGAGGAAAGGATTAACGTCTTGTTGATGAAAACCAATCTGTTGTTGCTGCCACTTCTCGTGCCAAAAACCAGGTTCCATAGGTATATCTCAAAAGGCTAAAGTTATCCTTACTCTAATGGCATTTACGAGTGGATGCAAAATCTCAAATACGGCAAGTTAATCATAGCGATGGAAATAGTTAATGATTAAGACAATGCTTCTTGCACCCGGCGTAACCAAGCACAGTTATCACATTGGCATTGGCGACGGGAAAGATGGTGTGGGCTGAGTGAAGAATCAATAAAGTCGACGGCAATAAGCAATTGTTGCTTAAGCTCGGAGATGGATTTTTGTTCGACGGCCACCAGCTCATCATTCTGGTTCATCCAGATACACTCCATGCCTTGGTGGCATGTTAGACACTGCTCATCGCTATCATTAAAAAATACCGCATGTGGACAATGAGTCACTTCCATTGACTGTAAAATTCGCTTACGCGGAAACTCTAATAACTCGATCAATAAAGCCTTATCTGGGGCGGGCATATGCCCTCCTTAAATCCACTTTGTCCACGGGAAATTTAACAAAAATATATCCCAATCCAATGTGCTTAAGATTACCTAGACTCTATACGATTTAACTTGATATAAATCAAAGTCAGCGACGAAATGATGGGATAGGTGAGCCGCAAACAGTGCGCATTTTATCCTCTTAAAATAAATCTCCGCTCCTATTTGCTTAACATACCCGCTTGCTGTTTAAATAACCCAAACAAGGAGCCTCGCATTGCAAACACCCCAACTACAACATTTTTACATTTCCGAAGAGCAATCGATTTATTTGCTCAAGGCTAACGATGCCCGCAAGCACAAGGCATGGATCCGTTTATGTAAACAACAGTTAAGTAAGTTGGGTTATCGAGACATTGAGTTTATCGGTAAGGGGGCTTATGGCTTTGTGTTTGCGGGAATTAATCAGGCCGACGAAGCCCATGTATTTAAATTCTCAAGAATTAATCTGCCGCAGCATATTCAAGACCGCTTAGAGGAAGAAGCCTTTATGCTGTCCTTGCTCAAACACCCCAACATTCCGGGGACGATCAAATTTGAGCGGGTCGGCAAACAAGGGATTTTAGTGATGGAGCGGGCTAAAGGTGAAGATTTGGAGCAACTTTGCCGCCGCTTAGGCGCTCTGCCTCCCGCAATGGTAATGAGTATCGCCCGCCAACTCGCCGATATTCTCTACTATCTGCGCACTGGCAAACCCTTAGTACATGGCGATATTAAGCCTTCAAACCTTGTCTATGATATTGAAAGCCAACACTTATCCTTAATCGACTGGGGCTCCGCCGTGTTTGCGCAACGGGATGAACATAACAAGGCCGTCGAAGACAATGTGATGACACTGATGTCGAGCGATCAGCAACACACTAATGCCCGCATGGGAGATGTGTATTTTATTGGCGAAGAACAGCTAAACGGCGCACTCTCCAGCCCACGCTTTGACGAGCAAGGCGTCGCAGCAACGTTATATGCTTTAGCCTCAGGACAAGCCAGTCGGTTCGGTGCGCAGGTTATCCCGCCCACCAGCATTGGCTTACCGATGGAATTAGCACGCACCTTGGAAGGCATGCTCAGTAGTGATGCCGTGCAGCGCAATCTAGCGGGAGATTATTTTCTCAAAAGCATGCGCCACAGCCATAGATTGCACTTACCTGAATTGCCAAAAGCTGAGCTGATGGGGGACATCCCCGTCTGGGTCCAATCCCGTGAAAAAGATGTCGAAACCGTCAGTTACAGTTCGCGTAAATCATTCTTAAAAGAACATAATGCTTACGATCCCATCGCCAAGATGGACGATATTCAACTCGAAAAATACTATCGCAACTTCTTAGCTGGCATGGGCGACACCGAAAAAGGCTTTATCGCCGCCGTGGGTCGTCTAGGCCAATATCCGATCGTGGGCGGACTAGCGATTCATTGGCAAGAAACCGGCGTGTTTATTGATTCTAATCTTGCCATTTACGATGCCAAACAAAAAAGCGCGCTCATCATCGCCGTTAATAATATGGTGACCCTCGCACGGGGAATTAAACGGATCGGCGTCTTTAAGGCCTGCTTTTTTAACGCCAGGGATACGCTGCATATCGAGCGTGAAAACATTCACGAACCTTTTGTCGCCAGTGCCGATTTACAACTGCCCTTTGAAGTGGGCGATGTGCCAACCCTCGAGGATAAATCGCGGCTGCATTCTTACTTTGAAGATGGTAAGGATCCGGATGAAAACCTTGAACTACCGAACGAAATTATGGAGGAATTGGCACGCATCAACCAAATCCACCATACGGGTTGCATTATTTTTGAAGCCCTACCGAACCACTTAAAGATCCACAGCTACTTAAAGTTGCTCAACCCGCGTAAACAGGCGGCGTTTCGCGCCAGCCTCGACCGCATTTTGCATTATGTCGGTAAAATTCAAGGTCATGGCGTTTCCGGCTTTATGAAACTGCCCTATAAAAATACCCGTCGCTTTACCCATATTGAACGTAAGCCCGAGTATTTTTATCCTAAAAATCCAAAAGAAATAGGCGCTTAACGATTCTATTCGCTAGCGCCTATTATGCTGATAGCCAAACCAAGACTAGATAGGCGAGCCTGGCGGTAAAGTTAAGGGCTTAGGGATAAGCTTTTTATTAGCATCCAAGAGCCCCGCACTAAGGCCCTGCTCCAAACCGTTATAGTGGGCAGCCACTTTAGCATTGGCTCGGTTAGCTTTGGCTTTGAGCTGCTTTATCACAAATTGAGCACGTTCAAAGAGCGCAGCCTTAACCTCTGGCGCAGTTTGCGGATCATGGTAGGTCGACAAGAGTTCATCGATCACCACCGCATTAACGCGCATCCACACACCTTCAACTAAGCCAAGCTTATCTTCCTGATATAACGTCGCGGCAAACAACTTATTCAGTAGGGTCTCAACCGAGAGTTGCTCATTATCGGCCATCGCCGCTTGGCTCACACGATTTAAGCGTTTTGGCATGAGCAGTAAGCTTACAGTGTGGCGAGCAGACACTTCTGCCATGCCAAGGGGATCGCTCGCCACCCCAAGCCCCGATTCAAACGACTCCCGCGTTGGCTGATAATTACCCGCTTTAGGGACTAAAGTGTCTAACAATGTTTGTGGGACCGTTAGACTGGCTGCATCTAAGGTGCTTAACAACGCATCGAGACCCGACAATTGTAATGGCGGTGCAATATAGCTCCAGCGACCGCCCTCACCGATAGACAAATAGTGATAGTCGGTGCCGCCAATAAATTTTGCGACAGCCTCGATTTGGTAACGATTGAGTAAATAGATAGGTACAAAAGCATCGACCAATTCACCAAGCGGCTCGCCAGGCAATAAGGCCGCTCGACTGAAACCTTCAATCGCCTTGGCACGAATGCGATTTAGCTCCAATAGTTGAGCGATTGGATCATCACCACTGTCCCACAAACTTGCATAGGCGTGACTGGCATCCTTTTGGCGTGAGTCGGCTTCACCGATGTAACGCAGTCCCTTACGCGCGACCTCGGCCAACAACTGATTCTGCAGCGTCAACTGGGCAGTCACATCGCCTTCATCGCTATAACCGTAGGCGATGGCAAAGTTATCCCACGGCCCGACACCAACGCCATAAGGTGCTGAAATATCAATATCATTGCCTTTCAGCTGGAGCTTGGGATGGGGGTAATCCATCACAGAGGCATCCTGATTGGTTGAGGCGGCAAAGTTATGATCTAACCCTAAGGTATGACCGACCTCATGGGCAGCAAGTTGCCGAATACGCGCTAAAGCCAGCTCATTAGCGGCCTTCTCTGCCGCCGCTCTATCCTGCCACCCTGCGGTTAATCCTTTGGCAATCAAATAATCTTGGCGTACCCGCAAGCTCCCTAAGGTCACTTGGCCTTTGATGATTTCGCCAGTACGCGGATCGGTGAGCGCTGCACCATAAGACCAGCCCCGCGTCGCACGGTGGACCCACTGGATCATGTTGTAACGGATATCCTGCGGATCGGCATCGGGCGGCAATAATTCAACTTTAAAACCGTTGATAAATCCCGCTTGGGTGAAGGCCGTTTCCCACCAGCGTGCGCCATCGAGCAGTGCCGAGCGAATAGGCTCAGGCACGCCAGGGTCGAGGTAATAGGTGATGGGCTTTACCACTTGGCTCGGCGCTGGGCCTGGGTTCACCTTCTGCAGGCGGTGGCGCAAAATAAACCGCTGCACCAGAGGCTCAGAAAAATCCGTCGCATAGTCACGGTACTCATCGGATAGATAGCCGCTCATCGGATGATAGGCGCGAACTTGATAGCCTTCGCCTGGCAATTCAACAAAAGAATAACGCATCCGTACTGACATAAAGGTGCCATCGGGCGTGACCTTAGCGACTTGCTCGCCAGCAACATCGCCCTTAAAGGTCAATTGCACATCTACATCGCTATTGTTTTCAAAGGATTTAACTCCTGCGGGCAAAATCGCCGAGCGGGTTAAATCGAGATGATAATTGCCCTGTCCCGTCTGTTGCAGCACATGTGAGACACCGTGCAGATCATTAAGCACTAGCTCACTGATCGCCACCATATCCGGCTTACCTTCGAGCAATTTTCCCTGCCACAATACCGAATCGGCAAAGGCTTCCTCTACTGCTCGTTTTTCGGCGGCATCTTGGGTATTGGCGCGATACTGGGTGTTCAGTTGCTTAAGCTGGATGTAGGGACCTTGACGTTCAAACTGCACCATGCGGGTTTGACCTAACTGGCCACGATCTAAGCCGATATCGTTAGAGCCAACCCCTTCAGGTAAGCTAGTCACCAAGAGAAAGGGCTGATTGAGGCGACTCACCTCAAGGTATAACTCCCCTTCGCTCGGTTCATAGTAAAAATTGAGAAATCCCTTGGCTACTTGGCTTTGTTTAACAATTTTAGTGCTCGGCAGAGTAGCGGCAACGCTAAGGGCTGGCAAACCTAAGAGCAGGATGGCGAGGGCTAGGCTATGGGGTTTCATCTTTCCTCCTGAACTGGCTGTCTACGTGGTCACGCTATGAAACTAACCACGCGGGGCCATCACTGGCCCCGGGCGAACAATTAATGGTGATTATGTTTGTGCTTAATCCAATGGGTTAAGGTTTCAAATAATTCGGATAGCACGATAGGCTTAGTAATATGGGCATTCATCCCTGCGGCGAGACTCTTTTCCCGATCACCAGACATCGCATGGGCTGTCATGGCGATAATCGGTAAGGCATCAGCGCTGTAACGTTCACGCAGTGCCCGCGCCGCCGTTAAACCATCCATTACTGGCATTTGAATATCCATTAATACCGCATCGAAGGGGCGCGAGTCGATAATATCCAACGCAATTTGGCCATTTCCTGCAACGACGACTTCGTAACCCGCACTCTTTAACAGCTCTGTCGCAACCTGTTGGTTGATAAAGTTATCTTCAACCAAGAGCACTAAACCTGTGTGCTCACCTTCTTCGACAGCCACTTCAGCAATAGGCTGTGCGACATTGAGCCTTGGCTCGTCGGCAAAGGCGGCAATAATCTCATCGAACAGGCTCGAGGCCTTAAAGGGCTTTTGCAACACAGCAAACACATTGGCACTATCGACTTCAAGTTGCAAAGGTTCAGCCGCATAGGCCGTCATCATAATAATGATTGGCCGTTTCGCGATCCGACCTTCGGCCACCATGGTATCGATGGCGCTAATCACATCACTGCCATCCATTTCTGGCATCATCCAGTCGAGCAACAATAAATCGATAGGATCTCGCGACAACTTATACAGCGCCTCGGCGCCGCTCGCGGCAGTATCCACCTCAAAGTGGAAATCGCGCATCAACGCTGAGTAAATTTGCAGCGCCGTTGGGTTATCATCCACCACAAGTGTGCGTAAATTATTGAGTTTTTCAGGCACAACTAAGGGCTCAACCTTGGCCTCTTCAGCAATCTCAAAGCTGATGGTAAAACTAAAGGTACTGCCGACGCCTAACTCACTCTGTACTTGCATCTTGCCACCCATCATGGAGACCAAATGCTTACTGATCGATAAACCTAAGCCTGTGCCGCCGTATTTACGGGTCGTCGAACCATCGGCTTGGGCAAAGGCATCGAATAACTTTTCCTGCTGATCTTTACTGATCCCAATACCGGTATCCCGCACCCAGAATTTTAAGGTAATCCGGTGATCGCGCTCGCCGACATCTTCACATCCCAGTTCAATCTCGCCGGATTGGGTAAACTTCACCGCGTTAGACAACAAATTGATCAGCACTTGGCCTAGACGCAGTGGATCGCCCTTAAGAATGAGCCCTGCCGTCACTGGCGCATACAGCAATAATTCAACGCCTTGTTCCTGCGCCTTAAGCGCGTTGAGATCGAGGGCATGATCGAGCACTTTATCCAGCGGAAACGGCACCCGCTCCAACTCTAACTTACCCGCCTCAATCTTAGAGAAGTCGAGAATATCGTTAATAATCCGCAGTAACGACTGCGCCGAGAAACCGGCTTTTTCGAGGTAATCCTTCTGCTGCGCCGTCAGCGAGGTGCGCTGCGCCAACTGCAACATACCGATAATAGCGTTCATTGGCGTGCGGATTTCATGGCTCATATTCGCCAAAAATTCACTCTTGTACAGGTTGGCCAATTCCGCGTCCTGCTTCGCCTCCAACAGCGCCACTTCGTTACTCTTATGGCGCGTGATGTCCTTATGGGTACCGACCATACGCTTAGGCTGACCATCGGCGGTAAATTCCACTACCCGTCCACGGGAAAGCACCCAGTGATAACTGCCATTTTTACCTAAAATCCGAAACTCGATTTCATAAGCATCGACCGGGTTTTGCAGATACTGATTACGATATTCTTCGACGCGAATTCTATCGTCGGGATGCGTCAGTTGATCAATCGCCGACAATAACGCAGGGAATTCATTGGGTTTATACCCCAGCATCGAATAATAGGATGGGTTGCAAATAATATGCTCCGAATCCAAATACCAGTCCCATAGACCGTCCTCTACCGCATCCATCGCTAAGTGGTAACGCTCTTCCGACAGACGTAACTGTTCGGCGGACTCGTACTCACGCGTCACATCGCGCCACACGGCAATTAAGCCTTGCAGCTCACCACGACGGTTATAGAAAGGCAGTTTCAGGGTGTCGAGCAACACAGGTTTACCCGCTAACTCGACCTTCTCTTGATAACGCAGCGGCGTGCGATCTTTTAGGATCTGCTCATCCTCGGCACGAATACGAATGCCCATCTCTGGCGAGGTTAAATCCTCCGACGACAGACCGATCATCTCGCTTTCGGTGTAACCCAACATCCGCTCGGCGGCCTTGTTACAGCCGAGGTAATTGCCCTCTTTATCTTTAAAGACAATGGCTTCTGGGATGGAGTCGAGTAAGGACCGCAATAACGCATATTCACGTTCGCGGCGCTCGGTAGCATCTTTTAACCGCTCAGTACGACGCGCGACCAGTTTATCGAGTCGTTTATTTTGCTCGGCCAGATGGTGAGTGTATTGCTTGTTTTCCTCAAAAATGCGGCTGACCAATAGGAACCAAGGCTCCCAACCAGGGGTGATTTTTTCCGGTGGTTTACGCGGTTCTTGGGAGCAGCCCTCTAAGTGGGATAACAGCCGCGATGCAGGGCTCACAAAAGAGCGGCGCGTTTGCCAGTGTACTATGGTCACCAGCACCGACAGAGCGATGACCACAAGGATAAAGGTCAGTTGCAGTTTTTCGACCGAATCTTGGAACAGGTCGTCTTCATTTTGCAGATATAACAAGCGCCAAGGCGCATTATGCAGCGCAACCGAGTGGATATAGTAACCGTTACGAATAATGCCTTCGTGGGCGTCGAATAATTCAGACTCAGGCAACGAATGCAGCTCAGAAGGAATGCGCTGGCTGATGTGATACACCCGATTGATATCAGAGCCATCAAAATCACTGTGGGATAAAATATTATTCTGCTGATCGAGCAGGATCACCGTCCCCGGCATTTTGAAGTACACCCGAATTTGCCGCGCCAATGAGGCTAAGGTCATATCGAGGTTTATCGAACCCATAAACTCATCGTCGAGATAAACGGGCACACCTAAGGTGGTCAATAAGCCTTTACCTGTGGAGTCGACGTAGGCCTCACTCCAAAACACGCTGCGTTGCGGGTTCATCGCTGGCGTCGCGTATTGGAATTGTTTTTTATTGAGCAACTCGTCTCTAAAACGTTGATCATCATTGGTCCAAGGGAAGTATGACATCATCCGCTGGCGCGATAGATAATAAATTGCCGAGGCTTTGGGTGCGGCTTCTTTGGCCACAGGGAAAGACAGCGATAACTCGAACAGCATTTCCAGCTCTTGGTAGAACTTATCACTGCGACCATCGAGGGAACCCGCGCCCGTGATCCGCCCCATATTAGTGAATGGCTTGCCACCTTTGGCGTAATTAGGCTCTAAGGTAAAATACTGACCACTTTCGTTAAATTTGCCGTACTGCGGTAAGCGATCCTTACGCACTAACTCACCTAAACGTAGGTGATCCACAGCCACATCCCGCAAGCTCTTCACCGCACGAATGCTAGACTCCAGTAGTAAGTCAATTTGCAATACATGGCGTTCAACCTGCTCTTCACGCTGATCCATCTGCTGGCTTTTCTGGCGATCGAAAAACATCCACGCCGTCAGCAACGACAGGACAATTACACCGATATAAGTATAAAAAACGGCACGGTTATAATTCTTTTGGATCGGCGATTTTAGCTGGAGATCCGGCTCACTCGATTTCATCCACTACCCTTGATTGCAGCACTTGATTTAGCCATCGGTGGCAAAAGTTACGGAGTTCATTTATGGGTCCTTATATTAGCAGGAAGAAACCCCGAGTCACATCAAATAATTGCCATATTAAGACTGGCAAAGTCTATGATTAGCTAACTGAAAAATCATAGAAATGGCTAAAAATAAAGGTCTCACAAGTGAGACCTTTTGTAACAATTTAGTTAATGGTTAGAGATGTTCTTCAGCGTATTCAGCTAAGCGTGAACGCACCACGCCATTCAGGTATAAGTTTGCACTGCCTTCAAAGTCTTTAAAACGTTCCACTATGTAGGTTAAACCCGAGGTCACTGCGGTGAGATAATTCGAATCGATCTGCGCTAAGTTACCGCAACAAATCAATTTTGTACCTTCTCCCATCCGAGTGATCATGGTTTTGATCTGCGACGCCGTTAAGTTTTGACATTCATCCAAAAGCACAATGGAGTTTTGGATCGAGCGGCCGCGCATAAAGTTGATCGACTTAAATTGGATATTCGCCTTCTCCATGATGTAGTTCAAACTGCCGGTCGGATTGACATCATTCTTGTGCAGCACTTCTAAGGTATCGGTAATGGCCGCGAGCCATGGCATCATCTTTTCTTCTTCGGTGCCGGGTAAAAAACCTATCGATTCGGCAATTTCTGGCGTATTACGAGTCACAATTACCTTATCGTAGCGATTGCGCTCCACTACCAACTCAAGCGCAGCCGCCATTGCCAGTAAGGTTTTACCGCAACCCGCTGGCCCCGTTAAGATCACCAGATCGATATCGGGATCGAGCAAGGCTTGCAGCGCCATGCCTTGATAAACATTCTTAGGTTTAACGCCCCACGCCTCGAGGTTTTTTAAGCGCTCGCGGCCCAGATCTAAAATATGCAGATGGGTATCGCTACGCTCGGTGACGCGGCCACAAAAATCAGATTCGGTATCAATCAGATACTGGTTAATGTAGAAAGGTTCGTTGTCTAAATCTTTCAGCGGGACTTCATGAATCGTATGCCGACCGTGGCGCTCGGTGGACACTTTGTTTAAATGCTCCCAAAAATTACCTTCGAACTGATAAAAGCCCTTGCTGAGAAAACGAATATCATCGATCAGCTGGTCGGTTCGATAATCCTCAACCAATTGAATACCCGCGCCCTTGGCCTTAAGACGCATATTGATATCTTTAGTGACGAGTACCACAGTACGTGGATGGTGAAGATTTTGTAGATGTAGTGCGGTATTGATAATGCGGTTATCGTTGCCATCCCCCGGCAGGGCACCTAAGGTAAAATCGACAAGATGGTCAGGGAAAATAGAAAGTGAGCCTATTGCATCGGCATGCCCTTCTCGACTTGGCAAAGGGACGCCATTAATAATTTGTTCAGGTGTTGTATCGCCGCCGAGGGTATCTTCCAATGCCCGAATGGCAACTCTCGCATCGCGACTCACATCACTCTTTCGATCTTTAATCTGGTCTAGCTCTTCTAGCACAGTCATCGGAATGACTACATCGTGCTCTTTAAACGAATAGATCGCCAAAGGTTCATGTAGTAACACATTGGTATCCAGTACAAACAACTTTCTGTCGTCTTGTTCCATGGCGCCTCCAGAGTGCTCGATTATTTTATGTTATATCTCGTTCCCAGTGAGTGGATATGGCTCCTTTGCTGATTGGCGTTAGGTTAAGAATGATCTTTAAGTTCAAGCCTCTACCGAATAAAGATAGCTAGCGGCTTACACTAATATTGGCACCATTCTCAATGAATGCCAACCAAATCATCAGAGACTCGAAAGCAGTGTAGGTCCCTCGATATGACAGAAGCATGACAAAACCTCGAGCTGCAACAGAGAATTTTCTTCACTGTTCAATTTGTAATCTGCTGTGTGGAGAATTAGTCTCTAACGGTTGAGAGGGCGATTCAAATATCCCTAGTATTGATATAACATACGCGCCCTTTGTTAGAGTCCGCCCAGAGATGAGAATTTAAGATGCCGTTTGCCTTAGGACAACGTTGGATAAGTGATACCGAGTCAGAGCTTGGTTTAGGAACAGTCGTACAAGTTGAAGGCCGCATGGTCACAGTGTTATTCCCTGCGACTGGTGAGAACCGTATGTTCTCGCGTAACGAAGCCCCGCTGACCCGCGTCATATACAACCCTGGCGATACGGTTGAAAGCCATGAAGGCTGGAGTCTCTCGGTCGAAGAACTCACCGAAAAAGACGGCCTCGTCGTCTACCACGGAATCCACAGCGAAACAGGTGAGAAAACCAGCCTGCGTGAGACCCTGTTAAACCACAACATTCGTTTTAACAAACCGCAGGATCGCCTGTTTGCGGGTCAGATTGACCGCCTCGATCGTTTCGGCATTCGTTACCAATGCCAGTTACTGCGCAATCAACTGGCGACCTCTGATTTACTCGGCTTACAAGGGCCACGCGTCGGTCTTATCCCCCATCAAATGTGGATCGCCCATGAAGTGGGTCGCCGTTATGCGCCGCGGGTGTTACTGGCCGACGAAGTGGGTTTAGGTAAAACCATCGAAGCAGGGTTAATTATCCACCAACAACTGCTGACAGGCCGTGCCGAACGAGTATTGATTATTGTGCCGGATACCCTGCGCCATCAGTGGTTAGTGGAAATGCTGCGCCGCTTTAACTTGCGCTTCTCCGTGTTTGATGAAGACCGTTGCGTTGAAGCCTTTGCCGACCATGACAACCCTTTCTATACCGAACAGTTAGTGATTTGTTCACTCGAATTACTGCGTAAAAAGAAACGTCTCGACCAAGCACTCGATGCCGATTGGGATCTGTTAGTGGTTGATGAAGCGCACCATTTAGAGTGGACAGAAGACGCCCCAAGCCGCGCCTACCAAGTGGTTGAAGCCTTAAGCGAAGTCGTACCGGGCGTATTATTACTGACCGCAACACCGGATCAACTCGGTCACGAGAGCCATTTTGCGCGCTTGCGCCTACTCGACCCAGATCGTTTCTATGACTACGACGCCTTCCTTGCTGAAGAAAACAGCTACAAAGATGTCGCCATCGCCGCCGAAGCTTTAGCGGGCGAAAGCAAATTATCCGATACCGCTATCAACAGCTTAACCGAATTACTCAGCGAAAAAGACATAGCGCCGAGCATTCGGTTAATTCAAGCCGAAGGCATCGACAGTGAGTTACAACAAGCTGCCCGCAGCGAATTACTGCAAGAACTGCTTGATCGCCACGGCACTGGCCGCGTACTTTACCGCAACAGCCGCGCCTCGGTAAAAGGTTTTCCGAAACGTATTTTCAACGCCTATCCCCATGCGATGCCTGAGCAGTATCTTACCGCTGCACGCGTGAATGAGATGATGGGCGGTCGTAAAACCTTAGAAGCGAAAGCGGCACAAGCCTTAAGCCCTGAAAAACTCTATCAAGAATTTGAAGACAACAGCGCCAGTTGGTGGAAGTTCGATCCTCGCGTGGATTGGTTAATCGAGTTCTTAAAGTCGCACCGCAGCAAGAAAGTGCTGATTATCGCCAGTGGCGCCGATACCGCCCTGAGCCTAGAAGAAGCCCTGCGTACCCGTGAAGGCATTCAAGCCACAGTGTTCCACGAAGGTATGTCGATCATCGAGCGCGATAAAGCGGGTGCTTACTTTGCTCAAGAAGAAGGCGGCGCTCAAGCATTAATCTGTTCAGAAATCGGCTCAGAGGGTCGTAACTTCCAGTTTGCCAGCCACTTAGTGTTGTTCGATCTGCCATTAAACCCAGATTTATTAGAGCAACGTATCGGCCGTTTAGACCGTATTGGTCAAAAGAACGATATCCAAATTCACTTGCCTTATCTGCAAGATACGGCGCAGGAGCGTTTACTCCAATGGTATCACCAAGGTCTAAATGCCTTCGAGCTTACCTGCCCTGGCGGCCATATACTTTTCAGTGAATTTGCCGAAGAATTGTTAAATGTTCTTGTAGGCGGTGATGAAGACGAGCTGACCAATCTGCTCAATCACACCCAAAGCCGTTACAAAGAACTGAAACACGCCATGGAGCAAGGCCGTGATAAACTGCTGGAAATCAACTCCCATGGTGGCGATAAAGCCAAGGCGATTGTCGAGCGTTTAGCCCAAAGCGATCAAGATACTAAACTTATTGGCTCAGTGATCCGCTTGTGGGACATTATCGGTGTCGACCAGGAAGATAAAGGCGAAAACTCGATTATCCTGCGTCCAAGCGAACATATGATGTTCCCGACTTATCCCGGCCTGCATGAGGATGGCGTTACCGTCACCTTCGACCGTGATACTGCACTCTCCCGTGATGATATTGCCTTGATCACCCAAGAGCATCCACTGGTGCAAACCGGCCTCGACTTGATCACCAGCTCGGATACCGGTACTACAAGTGTTGCGATATTAAAAAACAAGGCATTACCTGCGGGCACTCTGTTTTTAGAACTGATTTATATGGCAGATGCCTCGGCGCCTAAATCGAGCCAGCTCTATCGTTATCTACCGCCTACGCCTATCCGTATTCTGCTGGATAAAAATGGCAACGATCTGTCAGCCAAGGTCGATTACACCAGTTTTGACAAACAGTTAAGCGCGGTAAACCGTCATATTGGTAGCAAGTTAGTCACTGCATCACAGCCAATTCTGCATCCGTTATTTGCTAAAGGCGAAGAGTATGCCCAAGTGGCCGTCAATGAGTTAGTGGCTCAAGCGCGCGAGAAGATGACCAGCCAACTCACAGGCGAACTCGAACGTTTAGAGTCCCTCAAAGCGGTCAACCCCAATATCCGTGAGGAAGAATTAGAATACCTACGCAACCAAATGCGGGAGCTGACCACTTACCTCGATGCGAGTCAGTTGCAGCTTGATGCGATTCGTATGGTGCTAGTTAGCCATGTTTAATCTTGATTGGCATTAAACTGAGCCTGATCCGGCTCGCTTAAGCTAAAACACAAACGCCCAGCCAATTGCTGGGCGTTATTATTTTCTCTGTTGTATAAACATTTTTTTCGCATAAGCCTGTCCAGGCGCCGCACTGCGCGGTCGCCGTCACGACCTTAAGCAAAAATTGCTTCTGCTACGCAGCTTAAGGTTATACTCTAGCTAATTGAATTTATAAGACTACACAGGTGGTTATCAATTCTATGGCGCGTATCATTCCCTCGGTATTGAGCCTCACCTTAGCTCTCGCCAGTGCGAGCTTACTCGCCGCCGATCCCAGTAACCAAACTCCCGAGCCTAGCGCCGAAGCCGCTCAGTCTAATCCCAACAAACCGACGCCCGCTAAAAGAGCGAGCAG